>JAEZFE010000469.1 GCA_023437865.1 Pseudomonadota bacterium
CACCCGGCGTAGCAGGGCCCGCAACTTTTCCATGGCGGCCGATTGGCCGACGATCTCGTCGGACCCTTCGCCGGGCGCGGTCAACTGGCGGCGCAGCAGGTAATTGTCGCGCGTCAGGTGGGCACGCTCGAAGCAGCGTTCGATGGCGGTCACGATCTGCTCGATGCGGAACGGCTTGAGGATGAAATCGGAGGCGCCGGCCCGCAATGCGTCGATGGCGGTGTTCATGTCGGCGAAGGCGGTCATCAGGATGACCTCGCCGGGGAAGCCGCGTTCAGCCAATTCCCGCAGCCAGTCAAGGCCCGAGCGGCCCGGCAGTGACACGTCCAGGATCACCAGATCGATTGGGGCGCGCTCGACGATGTCCGCCCCCTCCTCGGCGCTAGACGCGGTTGCCACCTGCCAGCCGCGGCGTTCCAGCGCGCGGGACAGGAAACTCCGCACCCCTTCCTCGTCGTCCACAACTAGGACGGTCCGGATGGGATTGGGGGCGCAGCGGGCCGGCGGCGTGTTGTCTTCCATGTCAGGATCCCGGTTCTGGCTCAGTCCTCCGCCGCCATCGCCAGGAATGGGTTGCCGCCGATGCGCCGATAGCCCTTCTCGCCGACCAGGATGTCCAGGGCGAGGCTGGCGAGATCGTCGGCCACCGGTTCAAAATCCTGGTCCTTGTCCAACAAGAACAGCTTGAGCGTGCTGTGGCAGGAATCACAGCATTCGGTGCGAACGCCTTGGTCGCCGCCCTCGATCATGTGGTAGCCGAGGTCGCGGCTGTCGCCGCAGGCGACGCAATTGGCCCGCACGTGATGCCAGGCACAGCCGCAATTACCACAATGAAGGTAACGCAGTCCGGCTGAAGCCGCGCCGATATGGATCATGCCGGCCACCGGCGGCTGGCCGCAGACCGGGCATTCATGGCTGATGGCAGACGGCGTCAGAGTGCGGGCGTCCAAGGCGGCGGCGTGCCTTGTCCACGCCACCTGCTCGGCGGCGACCAGGAAGGGGGCGGCGGCGAGGTCATCGCGGGTGGCGTGGCCGGCGGAAAGGCGCTCGCGGCTGTCGCCCAGGGCGGTATCGTCGGCCTGTTCCAGGGCCTCCACCACGGCCTGCGCCGAGGGCGGCACCTGGGCGGCGAGGCCGGCAAGCAAATCGCGCAGATCGGCCAACCACTGGCGGTCGTGCGGCTGCGAGGCCGCCTTGCCGATGACCGCCTGCTGGGCGTCGGCCAGGGTGGCGACGAAGCTCAGCCACTCCGCCAGGCCGTTACCTGGAGCAAGCGTCCGCAGCCGCGCCGCCCGCTTCGCAAACAGGGTGGAAGCGTCGGGAAGCAGCACCGGCGACGGCGACTGACCGGGAACCAGGCCGGCTTCGGCAATGGCGGCGTCCAGGTCGGAAGGGGACTGGCTCATGGGATGGTCTTTCCAAGAATGCAATTTTCCATAACCCTGCAAATTTCATGCAATTTTGCAAGCCTACTCATCCGGTGAGGTTTGCGCCTGCCCACACGCGCAGGAGGGACAATTTGTCCAAAATCCATAGACAAATTGTCCCTTTGCTGCGCCGCACCCACCCGATCGGGCTGGCCATTCCGCCATTTTCTGAAATGGCACGCTTCGTGCCTTAAGGGCTGCCGGATGCCCTGATGGCAAGGGCTTGCCCCAGAAGATGAGAGAGGGAATATGCAACTTTCCAGGCGGCAATTTTTCAGGTTCAGCGCTGCCGGCGTCTCCGCCTCCAGCGTCGCGGCCCTGGGGCTTCTCCCCACCCAGGCCTTGGCCGAGGTGCGGCAGTACAAGCTGTCCCGCGCCCGCGAGGTCCGCAACACCTGCACCTACTGCTCGGTGGGCTGCGGCCTGCTGATGTACAGCTTGGGTGATGGCGCCATGAACGCCAAGGCGTCGATCATGCACATCGAGGGTGATCCCGACCATCCGGTCAGCCGCGGCTCGCTGTGCCCCAAGGGCGCGGGCCTTCTGGACTTCATCCACAGCCCCAACCGCCTGAAGTATCCCGAGGTCCGCGAGGCCGGCAGCAACGCGTGGAAGCGCATCAGCTGGCATGAGGCCATCGAGCGCATCGCGCGGCATATGAAGGCCGATCGCGATGCCAATGTGGTTGCCGCCAATGCCGATGGCGTGCCGGTGAACCGCTGGACCTCGACGGCCATGCTGACCGCCTCCGCCGCCTCCAACGAGACCGGCATCCTGACCCAGAAATTCCTGCGCGGTTTGGGCATCGTCGGTACCGACGCCCAGGCCCGCGTCTGCCATGGCCCGACCGTCTCGGCGCTGGCCGCCACCTTCGGCCGCGGCGCCATGACCAACCACTGGGTCGACATCCGCAACGCCGATTTCATCCTGGTCATGGGCGGAAACCCGGCCGAGGCCCATCCGGTCGGCTTCAAATGGGCCGTCGAGGCCAAGAAGCGCGGCGCCCGCATGGTGGTGGTAGATCCGCGCTTCAACCGCTCGGCGGCGGTGGCCGACGAGTTCGTGCCGATCCGTTCGGGCTCCGACATCGTCTTCCTGGGTGGCATCATCAATTGGCTGATCGCCAATGACAAGATCCAGTGGGACTACGTCAAGAGCTTCACCAATGCCAGCCTGATCGTCGGCGAGGGCTACGGCTTCGAGGACGGCCTATTCTCCGGCTATGACGAGGCCAAGGGTAAGTACGACACCTCACGCTGGTCCTACGAGCTGGCCGCCGACGGCTCCATCAAGAGCGATCCGACGCTTCAGCACCCTCGCTGCGTGTGGAACCTGCTGAAGGCCCACTTCGCCCGCTACACCCCCGAGGTGGTCGAGAACCTGACCGGCAGCCCCAGGGACGGCTTCCTCAGCGTCTGCGAGCAGCTGGGCAAGACCGCCGTTCCGAACAAGGTCGCCACCATCCTGTACGCC
>JAEZFE010000529.1 GCA_023437865.1 Pseudomonadota bacterium
TTTTTTTTTATCACAGACTCCCCCCGCCCCCCCCCGGCCCCCACCACCGCATGCCCGGGAGCACCTTTCATGCGCGAGCCCTGCCAGACCAGGGCTCCGCCACCGCCCATCAAGAGCAGCGGCGCTACCAGATTGGCCATGCGTCAACCTCCGGGCGCCTGTTCCCAACAGGCCAACGGGGCCGCCGGCCGATTTGTTCCTCCTTAACCCCGGGCGCCCATAGTGCCGGCCTGCCAAGGCTAGGAGGCCCCATGGACGACACCCGCTCTCTTCCGGTGACCGCAGGCATTGCCCGGCTGTATCGGACACTATGGACCCACGCCGACGGCCGGCGCTCCATTCTGGTGGGCTTCTTGTCGCTGCTGTTCGTGGCCCAGGCGGTGCGCCTGGCAATCCCCTACTATTTCGGCCTGGCGGTCAACGACCTGCAGGTGTCGGGTGCCCAGGACCTGCGGGCGGCGGCCCTCCATGTGGGCCTGGCCTTCGGCGCTGTGGTGCTGGGCTGGGCGCTGCATGGGCCGGGCCGGGTAATGGAACGCTTCCTCGCCATCCGCGTGCGCGAACGTTTCGCCGACCATCTCTATGCCAAGGCGGCCACCCTGCCCCTGGCCTGGCACGAAGCCCGCCATACCGGCGAGGTCGCCACCCGCATGACCAAGGCGGTGACCGCCCTGTTCGGCTTCTCCCAGCACCAGTTCGTCTATCTGCAAAACGCGGTCAGTCTGATCGGGCCGCTGGCCGCCATCGCCATGATCTCGTGGATCACCGGCGGGGCGGCGGTGCTGGGCTATGCGCTGATCTTTGCCCTGCTGATCCGCTTCGACCGTGTCATGGTACGGCTGATCCGCGCCGAGAACGCCGCCGAGCGGCGCTGGCAGGCGGCCCTGATCGACGGCCTGGCCAACATGGCCACCGTGCTGGCGCTGCGCATCCCCGAGCCCATCCGCCGCGCGGTGGCCGGGCGCTATGCCGAGGTGTCCGAACCGCTGCGCCGCAACGTCGTCATCAATGAAAGCAAGTGGTGCGCCATCGACCTGCTGAACAACGGCATCCGCACCGGCCTGGTGGTGCTGTATGCCTGGCTGGCGTGGCGTCAGGGCGGCATCATTCTGCTCGGCACCGCCGTCATGGTGCACCAATACTCGCAGCAGGTCGGCAACGTGGTCGGTTCCATGGCCGGCCATTGGAGCGATCTGGTCCGCTTCTCGGCGGATATCGGCGGCGCCGACGATGTGCTGGAGGCCGAGCCTCGCCATCTGCCGGTGCTGCCCGCCATGCTGGAGAATTGGCAGGAGATCACCGTCGAGCATGTCACCTTCGACCACGGCAAGCGCGGGCGGCCGACGCTGGACGATGTGGGGCTCAGCTTCCGACGTGGCGAGCGCATCGCCCTAGTGGGCGAGAGCGGCTCGGGCAAGAGCACACTGCTGAAGGTGCTTGCCGGCCTGTATCAGCCCGACCGCGCCCGCGTGGCGGTGGACGGGGTAGCCTGCCTGGGCCTCGGCCATCTCGGCCCCATCGCCACCCTGGTGCCCCAGGATGCCGAGATATTCGAGGCATCACTGGCCTTCAACCTGACCCTGGGCCACGACATACCCAGCGCGGCGGTTCAGCGCGCGTGCTGGCTCGCCGGCTTCGACACCGTGATCGAGAACCTGCCGCTCGGGCTCGACACCCCGGTTGGCGAGCGCGGCCTCGATTTGTCAGGCGGCCAGAAGCAGCGGCTGGCCCTGGCGCGCGGCCTGCTGGCGGCGCGGGATTCCTCGGTCCTGCTATTCGACGAGCCGACCTCGGCGCTTGACCCGATTACCGAGGCGCGCGTCACCCAGGCCATCCTGGATCAGCACCCCGAGGCCGCCATTATCGCGTCGGTTCATCGCCTGCACCTGTTGCCCCATTTCGACCGGATCGTGCTGATGGCCGAGGGGCGCGTGGTCGATGCCGGCCCGCTCGACGCCCTGCTGGAGCGTCAGGCGCTGTTGCGCGACATGTGGTCCAAGTCACCGCTTCGGCTGGTCGCCGGCTGAAAAGCCCGCCACCTCGCCAAACGGAGACAAAGGGCACCAGGGGGCGGCAGGCCTTGGTGCCCTTTCGCGCGTTTTCCCCCCTCAATTTAGCGCCTGGAAATTACCGCCCGCGCGTGCCATATACACCGTCCAGCCGGTACAGTACCGTCCGGTCGGTACAGTCAGCACCCGAGGGCCGATGACCAGCATTAGCACCCGCGACAAGATTATCGACGCCGCCATGACCGTTGTGCGTGAGCAGGGCGTCGGCAAGTTGACCCTGGACGAGGCGGCCAAGGTGGCCGGCCTGTCCAAGGGCGGCGTTCTGTACCACTTCAAGACCAAGGACGACCTGATCCGTGGCATGGTGGAGCGGCTGGTCAATCAGTGCGACGGGCTGACCCAGGCCTATTACGAGCGCGAGGCGCCCGGTCCCTACCGCTGGGTGCGTGCCGTAGTGCAGACCACTTTCGACCCCAACGGCCCCGGCGGCGACAAGATCAGCGGCGCGCTGCTGGCCGCCGTGGTCATCAGCCCCGATCTGGTTGCGCCCATCCAGGCCAAATACGAGGAATGGATCGAGCGGGTCAATTCCGACAGCCCCAACCCCATGCTGGCGGGTTTGGTGTGCATGGCAATGGATGGCTACAACTTCGAGAAGACCATGGGCCTTCAATTGTGCAATGACGAACAGAAGCAGAAGATGAAGGAATTCATCCTCGATCTGCTGAAATAAGAAGACGGAGCCGATTTATGAATAAGAAGCGCATGTTCATCGTGCTGGCGGGCAGCGGCGTCATTTTCGGCGGCGTGTTCGGCTTCGTTCAGTTCAAGAACACCATGATCAAGCAATACTTCGCCACCATGCCGCGCCCGGTGATCGCGGTCACCGCCCAGCTGGCGGCCACCGAGGAATGGCGCGAGACCATCCCGGCGGTGGGTACGCTGCAGGCGGTCAATGGCGTCGACATCGCCTCCTCGGTCGCCGGCCTGGTCAAGGAGATCGCCTTCCAGTCGGGCCAACCGGTGAAGAAGGGTCAGGCGCTGCTGCGGCTTGACACCGAGGTGGAACAGGCCGATCTGCGCTCGGCCCAGGCCGATGCCGATCTGGCCCGCATCTCGGCCAACCGCCAGCGCACCTTGCTGAAGAGCGAGGCGGTCAGCCAGTCGGCGCTGGACAAGGCCGAGGCCGAGCTGAAGGTCAAGGAAGCCAAGGTGGCCGGCATCCGCGCCACCATCGAGAAGAAGGCGGTGTTCGCCCCGTTCGACGGCGTACTCGGCGTGCGCAAGATCGATCTGGGCCAGTACGTCCAGCCCGGCCAAGCCATCGTCAACCTCCAAGACCTTTCCACCATGCTGGTGAACTTCACCGTCTCGCAGAAGGATTTGGCCTCGGTGCAGGTCGGCGCCGGCATCAACATGACCACCGATGCGTGGCCCGGGCGCACCTTCCAGGGCACCATCGCCGCCCTGGAGAGCCGCATCGACGACAAGACCGGCATGATCGGCGTGCAGGGCCGCTTTCCCAACCCCGACGGTGCCTTGCGCCCCGGCATGTTCGCCAAGATCGAGGTGATGCGCCAGGCCATTGCCAGCGTGGTCACCGTGCCGGTCTCGGCGGTGGCCTACAACCTTCACGGCGACAGCGTGTTCCTGGTGAAGGACGGCCCCGATAATTCCAAGAAAGAGGCGATCCGCGCCGTGGTCCAGCTCGGCGAACGCCGTGAGGGCAAGGTCGCGGTCATCAAGGGCGTCAATCCGGGCGACCTGGTGGTCACATCGGGCCAGGTGAAGCTGGAGAACGGCTCGCCGGTCGAGGTGCGCTCCGACGATCCGCTTAAGCGCTCGGCCAAGGCCGAATAAGGGGGACCGGCATGTTCGACATTTTCATCAAACGGCCGGTGCTTGCCTCGGTGGTGAGCCTGCTGATCCTGTTCATCGGCCTGCGCGCCCTGATGATGCTGCCGGTGCGGCAATATCCCGAGATGAAGAATACGGTGATCACCGTCACCACCCCCTTCCCGGGTGCCGCTTCCGATCTGCTCCAGGGCTTCATTTCCCAGCCGTTGCAGAA
>JAEZFE010000530.1 GCA_023437865.1 Pseudomonadota bacterium
CCCACCGGCTGCCCGCCGACATGGTGGTGACCAATCCCGAGCACCGCGCCAAGGCTGAGGAGCAATGGAAGCTGCCCGCCGGCCTGCTGCCCGACAAGCCCGGCTACCACGCCGTGCTGCAGGACCGCATGCTCAAGGACGGCAAGCTGAATTGCTATTGGGTGCAGGTGAACAACAACCTGCAGGCCGCGCCCAACATCGCCAACGAGACCTATCCCGGCTATCGCAACCCGGACAACTTCATCGTCGTCTCCGACGCCTATCCCACCGTTACCGCGCTCAACGCCGATCTGATCCTGCCGGCAGCCATGTGGGTGGAGAAGGAAGGTGGCTACGGCAATGCCGAGCGGCGTACCCATTTCTGGCGCCAGTTGGTCCAGGCGCCGGGCGAGGCACGCTCCGATCTGTGGCAGCTCGTCGAGTTCTCGAAGCGCTTTAAGACCGACGAGGTGTGGCCCGCCGAAATCCTGGACAAGGCGCCCGCATACCGGGGCAAGACGCTGTTCGACGTGCTGTTCGCCAACGGCAACTTCAACAAGTTCCCGGTCGCGGAGATCCCCGCCGATTACGACAATGTCGAATCAAAGCATTTCGGCTTCTACATCCAGAAGGGCCTGTTCGAGGAATATGCCGCCTTCGGACGCGGGCACGGCCACGATTTGGCCCCGTTCGACACCTATCACCAGGTGCGCGGCCTGCGCTGGCCGGTGGTCGACGGCAAGGAGACGCTGTGGCGCTACCGCGAGGGCCTCGACCCCTATGTGGAGAAAGGCTCGGGCGTGCAGTTCTATGGCAATCCCGACAAGAAGGCGAAAATCTTCGCCTTCCCCTACGAGCCGCCCGCCGAAAGCCCGGACAAGGATTACGATCTGTGGCTGGTGACGGGACGCGTGCTGGAGCACTGGCATTCCGGCTCCATGACCATGCGGGTGCCCGAACTCTACAAGGCGTTCCCGGGCGCGCTGGTGTTCATGCATCCCGACGACGCCGCCAAGCGCGGCCTGCGCCGGGGCTCGGAGGTCAAGGTGGTGAGCCGGCGCGGCGAGATGCGCACCCGCGTCGAGACCCGGGGCCGCAACCGCCCGCCGCCCGGCGTGGTGTTCGTGCCGTGGTTCGACGCCAGCCAGCTGATCAACAAGTGCACGCTGGACGCCACCGACCCGATCAGCAAGCAGACCGACTTCAAGAAATGCGCCGTCAAGATCATGGCGGTGTGAGGAGGAGGCAGTCATGGGCAAGATCGCACGCGCCGTCCTGCTGGCCTGCCTGAGCCTGCCCGCCTGGGCGGCCGACGCGCCCCGCCTGACCGGGCAGACCCCGCCCATGGCCGAGGTGGTGGCGCCCCCCATCCCCGCCGACACCGTGGACGACCGCCGCAAGACCCGCAACTATCCCGACCAGCCGCCGGTCATCCCCCATGCCATCCGCGACTACCAGATCAACCTGAACACCAACAAATGCCTGACCTGCCACAGCCGCAAATACACCGAGGCGACGCAGGCGCCGATGATCAGCGTGACCCATTTCCAGGACCGCGCCGGCAACACCCTGGCCAGCGTGTCGCCGCGCCGCTATTTCTGCACCGCCTGCCACGTGCCGCAGAGCCAGATCGACCCGCTGGTGGAAAACCGCTTCCAGGACATCGACACGGTGGTTTCCGGAAAGGGCAAGTAAATGGCGCTGGTCAATCTGCTCAAGCGCGGCTGGGGCGCACTCAGCCGCCCCGCCCGCCACCTGAGCCTGGCGTTCCTGACGCTGGGCGGGTTCGTCGCCGGGGTGCTGTTCTGGGGCGGCTTCAACACCATCCTGGAATTCACCAACACCGAACGCTTCTGCACCTCGTGCCACGAAATGCACGACAACGTGTTCGCCGAGCTCAAGACCACCATCCATTACAGCAACCGCTCGGGCGTGCGCGCCACCTGTCCCGATTGCCACGTGCCGCACCAATGGACCCACAAGATCGCCCGCAAGATGCAGGCGTCCAAGGAGGTGTGGGGTCACCTGTTCGGCACCATCGACACCCGCGACAAATTCAACGAGCACCGCCGCACCCTGGCCGAACACGAATGGGCCCGACTGAAATCCAACGATTCGCTGGAATGCCGCAATTGCCACACAGCGGAGAGCATGGACATCACCAAGCAGACCCCGCGCGCGGCGGCCATCCACCAGCGTTTCCTGTTCAACGGCCAGCGGACCTGCATCGATTGCCACAAGGGCATCGCCCACCGCCTGCCCGACATGACCGGCGTCGAGCCGGGTTGGTCCGAGGCGGAGGCGCGTTAGCCCGGCGAGGGCCGTTTATCTACAACCCCAGCGGATGGGCAGGGGCGAACGAGCCCGCCAGCAGCGACAGCGCCAGGGCGGCGATGATGCCGCCCCCCGCCAATCCCAATCCGTCGGCGGCCAGCCTCACGCGCCCGCCATCGCCCAGGAACATTGAGAGCGTCCAGCCGCGCGCCTTGACGGTGAGCACCGCCAGCGCCGCCACGGTCAGCGCAGTGCCCCCAGCCATGGCGCCCACCGCCGCCACCCCCGCCCAGGGCAGGCCCAGCGACTTGGCGAGCGCCAGCACCAGCACCGCCCCGCTGCACGGACGCAGGCCAACGGACAGCACCAAGCCGGCCATGCCGCGCCAGCCCTTGGCCTTGTCGAGGGCGGCGGCGGACGGCACCACGCCGGTGCAACACACGTCGCCGCCGATGGACAACACCGGCTTGCGCCGCTCGGCGGTGAGACGCCGGACAGCGCCCGCCATCAGCACCAGCCCCATGGCGGCCAGCAGCAGGAAGCTCAGCCGCTCGGTCCAGGCCACGGCGGCCTTGGTCTCGCGCGGAACCCAGCCGGCCAGATAGATCAGGCCGTAGACCACGGCCACCGCCACCATGCCCTGGACCAGCGACGAGGCCGCCGCCAGCGCCAGCCCGCGCTTGAGCTTGCTTTCGTGGGTGAACAGATAGGCCGCCACCACCGCCTTGCCGTGACCGGGCCCGGCGGCGTGGAAGATCCCGTACAGGAAGCTCATGACCGCCAGCCCCCAGGCCGCCGCCCCCGAGGCCTCGCCCGCCAGGGAGTTGAGGTTTTGCGCCAGCGCCCGGTGGAAGGCGCGCTGGCCGTCCATGATCCAGCCCACCAGCGGAAGGAGGTCCACGACAACATAGAGCAGAAGGCCAAGCGCGAGGACGAGGGCGCCCAGACCTATTCGCCGCATCGGATCTCGACCTTTTCGGCGAAATTGGCGCCCAGGCTGTCGCCCGCGCTTTGGGTGCGGTCGAGCGCGCGGGCGAGGCCGACGGCCTCGGCCGGCGGTTCTGGCGGCACCATCCGATGGCGGCAGCCTGCCGGCGCGTTGAGCAGCCGGATGGCGTCGTCGCTCTCGGCGTGCAACATCTCGGTGTAGTAGGT
>JAEZFE010000198.1 GCA_023437865.1 Pseudomonadota bacterium
GGGCACGGTGGGGCGAAAATCCACGCTGGCGCCAGCCAGCGGACGGGCCAGGTCAAACTGGCCCATGACACCGCGCGGGGTGTGGCAATCGGCACACATGCCGACGTTCTCGACCAGATAGAGGCCGCGATCCAACTGGCCGGGCTTGTCCGCCGCGAGCGCCGCCGCTGCCGCCAAAGCCACTGCCGCCCCAAGGCCCAACCTCATCCACATGGCCCAATTCTCCGTCGTGACCGTCGCGTGCATATGGGCGCACGCCGCAGCCACGAAGAGCCTGCGTTTAGGCTTGGGGGACGGCACCGGATTGCCTATACATGCGGGCGATCACCACCGACGCGAGGCGACCATGCCCGACCAGATCATCGAAACCGTCCGGCTGCTGGCCGCACGTGGCCTGAACCAGGGCGCCTCGGGCAATGTGTCGGTGCGCAGCGGCGACGGCTTTATCGTCACGCCGTCAGGCGTGAGCGCCGAGGCGCTGAATGTGGACCAACTGGTCGCTATGGATATGGATGGAAGGTGGACCGGCGACTGGAAGCCGTCCAGCGAGTGGCGTTTCCACCGCGACATCTACGCCGCCCGCCCGGACGCCCAGGCCATCGTGCATTGCCACTCACCCGCCGCCACCGCGCTGGCAGTGCTGGGCAAGCCGCTGCCGGCCTTTCACTACATGGTCGCCATCGCCGGCGGCTCGGATGTGCGCTGCGCCCCCTACGCCACCTTCGGCACCCAGGACCTGTCCGATTATGCCGTCACCGCCCTGGAAGGCCGCCGCGCTTGCCTGCTGGCCCACCACGGCATGATCACCCTGGGCAGCACACTGAGCCAGGCGCTAGACATCGCGGTCGAGGTCGAATTCCTGGCCGACATCTATCTGCGCCTGCTGCCGCTGGGCGAACCGCCGGTCCTGCCGGCGGCGGAGATGGAAGTGGTGCTGGAGAAGTTCAAAGGCTACGGCGCTAACGCGCAGAAGCGCGACTAAGCCGCTTCCGCCAGATGGCCCTGCAGCCAGGAATCCACCGATTGCCACGCCGGGCCCAACCGATTGACCAGGGCACAGACTTCGGCACGATTGCCGTCCTTGGCAGCTTCCTCGATGGCGGCGCCTTGGGCGGACAGCGGGGTGGCGCCGACATAGCCGGCCATGCCCTTGAGATCGTGGGCTAGACGGCGGATTTCATCGAAAGCCCCCAAGGGCGCCTGTTCGGCCAGTGCGCGGCACGTTTCGGCCCCGACGGTCAGGAACATGCGCAGGATCTGCTGCATCTCGGCGCGCCCAATATGGGTTTCGATCAGCGCCAGTTCATCGTCGTCCAGTGTCAGGCCGCCCGCCGGCAGGGATTTGGCCTGCGAAGGTTCAGCCCCTTGGGCGAGCACGCGGGCCATGGCCGCGTTCAGGCGGTCGGGGTCAATGGGCTTGGCGACATAGTCGTTCATGCCCGCCGCCCGGCACCGCTCCTCGTCCGATTGCAGGGCGTTGGCCGTCAGGGCGATGATCGGCATGCCTTCCGCCTTGCCGCCCATGGCACGGATGGCGCGAGTGGCTTCCAGGCCGTCCATCTCGGGCATCTGCATGTCCATCAGGACGAGGTCGAAGCTGCCGCCCGCGGCAATCAGCTCCACCGCCTCGGCGCCATTATTGGCGATCACCACGCGATGGCCGGCGCGCTGAAGAAAGCCACGCGCCACCATCTGATTGATGGCATTGTCCTCGGCCAGCAGTACCGTGAGCGGACGCAGCACCGTCGGAACGGCCACATTTTGCGTGACCGCGACCGGGGCCTCGGTAGCCGGCAAATCAAGGCGGAACCAGAAACGGCTGCCCTCGCCGGGATGAGACTCGACGCCGATGGTGCCGCCTTGGCCTTCCACCAGCCGCTTGCAGATGGCGAGGCCCAGGCCGGTGCCGCCATAGCGGCGCGAGATCGAGGCATCGGCCTGGCTGAACGATTGGAACAACCGCGCCCGCGCGCCCTCGTCCAACCCAATGCCGGTGTCGATGACCGAAAACTCCAGGGCGTCGCCGCGTTGGGTCACCTGGACCGCGACCTCGCCCACCTCGGTGAACTTGACCGCGTTGCCGGCCAGATTGAGCAGCACCTGGCGCAGGCGGGCGGGGTCGCCCAGCACCCAGCCGGGCACATCGGGCGACACGCGGACGGACAGGCCCAGGCCCTTCTCTCCGGCGCGCGGCCCCATCAGCCGGATGACCTCCTCCGCCACCTCCAGGGGCCGGAAGGGAATGCGCTCGAAATCGATGCGCCCGGCTTCGAGCTTGGAGAAGTCGAGGATGTCGTCGAGGATGGCGAGCAGCGCCTCGGCGGAATGGCGCAGGGTTTCCAGTCGGGTGCGCTGGCCCGCTGCCATGGCCTCGTCCAGCATCAGCCGCGCCATGCCGATGATGCCGTTCATGGGCGTGCGGATTTCGTGGCTCATCACGGCCAGGAATTCGCTCTTGGCCAGGGCGGCGGCCTCGGCTTCGCGAGTCTTTTCCTCCAGCGCCTGGCGCAGGCGGCGTTCAGTCAGCAGCGACATATAGTCGTGACGGGCATTTTGATGATGGCGATAGGCCAGAAGAATGCCCAGCATGACGAAGCAGGCCACCACCACCAGGGTGGAAAACGCCAGCAGCTGGTCGTTCAACCGCCACAGCGTGGCAATCGAGAACAGCCCTACCAGCAGGCCGTTGAAGAACACGCCCCCCAGCACATGGCCGGGCCAGAAGGACGGCGCCACGGTCGCGCACAGCAGGATGAAGGCGGTGCCAAGCTGCCCCGGAACCAGCATCGGATGGACGGCGAACAGCACGGCCAGCAAGGTGCAGGCCATGGTGTAGTGAACCGCCATGGGGAAGACCATCTGGCCGGGTTCGACGGCACGCCTGAGCCGCCACAGCGTCCACAGCGTCAGCACGGTCGCCAGCGTGCGCAGCGCCAGCGTCAACTCCAGATGGGCAGGATCGGCGATCACCATATGATCGCGCAGCCCGCCCAGCGGATAGACCACCAATCCGATCAGGCAGAAACCAATGGCGAGCCGCCGTGCCTTGGGCATGGCCTCCCGCCGGAACTGGGCTTCCAGTTCCGGATCGGCAAAACGCGCGCTCCACCTCGCAATGGCTTCGTTCATGGGCACAATCCTAACTCGAACTTACGGGTTAGTGAAGCGCCCGGCGGTACCCGTGTTAATTATCGTCGGCTAACCCCGTAGGCAGGCCGTCGAACGACACCGCATTGCGCTCGCGGCGGTACTTATCCAACCCTTCGGGTCCTTTGCGCTCGGCCCATTCGGTCAGCATGGTGCGCTGACCGGCGAAATCCATCAGCGGCACTGCGAAGCCGCAGGACGAGTTGACGCTCTCGACGTCGACCACCACCACCTGGCGGGGGCCCGGCAGGGCCGCGAACAGAGGGATGAGTTCGCCCCATTCGGCATCGCGCGGATGCACCACACGGCCCTGGCCGTAGAGCCGCAGGATCTTGGGGGCGCCGGCAAAGGCGCAGAACATAAGGGTAATGCGACCGTTTTGGCGCAGGTGGGCCGCCGTTTCATTGCCCGAACCGGTCAAATTTAGAAACGCCACCCGGTTGGGCCCCAGGATAGCAAAGCAGCCATCCAACCCTTTGGGGCTCATGTTGATGCGGCCTTCGTCCGGGGCGGTGGCGACGAAGAACATGGGCTGGGCCGCAATGAAGGCGGCGTGGTCATCAGTGATGGACGGGTAGAACTTCGCCATGGCACCCTCTCGCGGTCTCACGTCCCCAAGCTTTAGCCGAGCCCATGCCGCAAATCACCGTGGAATATTCCCAGGCCGTGGCCGAATCCTTCGACCGCCGCGCCTTCGCGCTGGCCCTACACCCCATGGCAGCCGAAATGATCGGCAGCAAACTGGCCAGCTTCAAGACTCGTTTCTATGCCGTCGAGGAGGCGGTAGTCGGCGACGGCGCGCCGGCTCATGCTATGGTTCATGTAGACTTCCGCCTGCTGTCGGGGCGCGACCACGCCACCAAACAGGCTTTGGGCCGCGCCGTGCTCGCGCTTGCCGAACGCTTCGTCCGCCCGGCGGCAGGGCTGGATATACAGGTGACGGTGGAGGTCCGGGATCTGGACCGGGGGAATTACCACAAGATCGTGGTGGGCTAACCTACGCTCCCCGTGCCCGCAGCACGTGGGCCTTGTAGCGCATGTCCTCGGTGATCAGGTGCTCGACCAGGGCAACGAACAGGCGTTTGATGACGAAGCGCAGTTCGTGAATGCTGTCGCCGGTCAGGAGCAGGCCTTCGAAGGCGCAGACGGCTGCAAGCAAGGCTTCGTGCTCGGCCTTGTGGTTATCGAGATCGCCATAGCCGATCCGTGCCAACATGGCTTCCTCATCGCGAAAATGGCGAACAAGGCCGCTGAAAAATTGGCGATAAAAGGCGATCACCGCCTCGCGCGGGTTGTCGTCGTCCAGGCGGGCGGCCACCTGATTAACCTCGTCAAAAAACGCGCGGTGCTGGCGGTCGATAAGGTCGTCGC
>JAEZFE010000213.1 GCA_023437865.1 Pseudomonadota bacterium
GTGACGGGCTGAGCTATTGACGTGGGCCGCCGATGCGGGCGTCATGTCCCCGGACAGAAGACCGGGGATTTGATGAGCTTCGACGCGCGCGCCACCTTGTGGAACCAGTTCATCCTGGCCGCCGCCCTGGCCCGCATGGCGCGGCCGGTGGCGGAGAGGGCCGGCGACGATCTGGTCTATTTCTCGTACACCGACACCCATGCCGGTGCCGGCGCGCTGCCCGGGCCACTGCCCCATGTGGCCGAAATTATCGAAAACCATGGCCGCTTCGCCAACCGCTCGTGGTTTGCCGCCGTGCCCGGGCCGCTGGCGCCCGACGCCCATCCCGGTTCGTGGGTTCTGGCCGGCCGCGTGCTGGCCTCGGTGGGCGGGCCGCAATTCGCCATCGAGATGGACGTCAACGACCTCGACCCGGTCGTGATGGAGACCGCCAAGGCGGCGCGCGAGCGCGGCTGGGTGCGGCTGTGGAGTCATGACTGGTTCCTGTTCCTGCGCTCGCGCCTAAACCGGCCCGAGCGCCCCCATTTCGTCTTCATCGATCCGCCCGCCGACGATCCGCGCGGCCCCGCCTATGCGGTGGACGCCGCCATCCTGATGGACACCATGGGCGTGCCCTACATGGTCAGTTATCCGTTGGCCGGCTGCCAGGGACCCATCGATCAGATCGGCCGCACCGGATTGGAATTCGTCACCGCCGACGGCACGGGCCACGGCGCCATGCTGGGTGGCGGCGCCGAGACGGCGCTGCTGGACGTGATTTCGGATCTGCGGGTGCTGGCGGAAATCCTGGGCGGCGAATTCAATCCGCGCCTGCCGGGCACGGTGGATTACAGCATCTGAGGGTGCTGCCGGTGCGTGAGGGAGAGGGGCGTGCATGCGTGGCGTCTCCAGGGCCATGCCTGCCCTCCGGTCCGAAGATCGGCCCTCTCCCTGTCTCACAGGTCCTACGGGAAAAAACCTACTCCAACCGCTGTGCGCTGCAAATAATGCTTTTTGCATCGCAGCATTATATGCGGGGCCTATGGCAATCTTGCCGCACCGTCGGGGGTTCCTTAAGTTCTCCCATGAAGCCTGAGGAGCCCGAATATGCCTGACACCATGGATGACGCCGGTTTCGGAACCGCGGGGGCCGATCGCATCGGCGCGCTGCGGGGCGAATTGGCCCGCCGGGGGCTGTCGGGCTTCATCGTCCCGCGCGCCGACGAGCATCAGGGCGAGTACGTGGCGCGCCGCGCTCAGCGCCTGGCCTGGCTGACCGGCTTTACCGGCTCGGCGGGGCTGGCGGTGGTGCTGGCCGACAAGGCGGCGGTGTTCGTCGATGGCCGCTATACCATCCAGGTCCGGCAGGAGGTGGACGAGTCCTTGTTCGAGCCGGTGCATCTGGCCGAATGCAGCTCCACCGCTTGGCTGGGCCAGCACCTGCGCGCTGGTGGCCGGCTGGGCTTCGATCCCTGGCTGCACACCGCCGATCAGGTGGAGGCGCTGCGCAAGGCCGCCGAGCGTGCCGGTGCCGAGATGGTGGCGTGCGACACCAATCCGCTCGACGCCGTATGGGCCGAGCGCCCGGCGCCGCCTTCGGCCCCGGTGGTGCCGCATCCCATCGAATTCACCGGCCGGTTGTCGGAAGACAAGCGCGCCGACATCGCCCAGGCGCTGACGGCCGAGCGGCTGGACGCCGCCGTGCTGACAGATCCGGCCTCGATCGCCTGGTTGCTCAACGTGCGCCGCGGCGACGTGGCCTAAACGCCGCTGCCGCTGTGCTTCGCCATCATCCACGCCGATGCCACTGTCGATCTGTTTGTGGATCACAGCAAGCTGGGCCCGGCCACAATCGCGCATCTTGGGCCGCAGGTGGTGCTGCACCCGCAGGCGGAATTCGCCGCCGGTCTGGGTGTGTTGGGGCGTACCGGCAAGCGGGTGCGTGTTGATGCCTCCATGGCGGCCCAAGCGGTGTTGGACCATCTGACCACGGCCGGCGCCAAGATCGAGCGCGGCGCCGACCCCTGCGCGCTGCCCAAGGCGTGCAAGAACCCGGTGGAACTGGACGGCGCACGCAAAGCGCACCGCCGCGACGGTGTGGCGCTGGTCCGCTTCCTGGCCTGGCTGGCCGGGCAGGACAATGTGGACGAACTGGGCGCCGCCGACCGGCTGGAGGCATTCCGCGCCGAGGGTGAGCGCTTCCAGGGCCTTTCCTTCCCCACCATCGCCGGTTCCGGCCCGCACGGCGCCATCGTCCATTACCGGTCCAGCGCCAAGACCAACCGCCGGCTTCAGCCGGGCGAGCTGTTCCTGCTCGATTCGGGCGCCCAATATCTGGACGGCACCACCGACGTCACCCGCACCATCGCCATCGGGACGCCCGGCCCGGAGGAGTGCGAGCGCTTCACCCTGGTGCTCAAGGGCCACATCGCCCTGGCCCGCGCGGTGTTCCCCGCTGGCACCACGGGCTCGCAGCTTGATGTATTGGCCCGGCTGCCGCTGTGGCGGCGCGGGCTCGACTACGATCATGGCACCGGCCATGGCGTCGGCTCGTACCTTTCGGTGCACGAAGGGCCGCAACGGGTGTCAAAGCTCGGCACCGGGGCGGTGACGCTTAGGCCCGGCATGATGCTGTCCAACGAGCCCGGCTATTACAAGGCTGGGGCCTACGGTATCCGCATCGAAAACCTGGTGGCTGTGGCTGACCAGCCGGCGCCCGCCGATGCCGAGCGCGCGCTGATGGGGTTCGAAACCCTGACGCTGGTCCCCATGGACCGCGCCCTGGTGGTGCCGGCGTTGCTGGAATCCGACGAGCGGGCTTGGCTCGACGCCTATCACGCCCGCATCCTCGCCGAACTCGGCCCGCTGGTGGACGGAATCACCCGGGTTTGGCTCGAACACGCCTGCGCCCCCCTCCCTCGGGAGTAGACCGTCCGTCGCCTGGAACGCGCGTATCCTTTTGCTCGTTCGCCATGTGGATGCGTCCCATGAGGAGGAGCAACATATGGACAAGAACAAGGCCCTGCCTGTGCTGGCCAGTGCGGTGGTTGCGCTGTCGCTGTCGGCCTGCGGCATGATGGGCAAGGAACACGGCGGCACCCAGACCAGCGCCGCCCCGACGAGCTCTGCTCCCAGCGGTGCGGCGCAGTCCGCCGGCATCGCCACGTCGGCGGCCGAACAGGCGGCGGCACCTGATCTGGTGCGTGATGTCCAGCGCACCTTGGGCGCCAAGGGGTACAGTGCCGGCCAGCCCGATGGCGTCTATGGCAGCGATACCCGCCAGGCATTGCGCAAGTTCCAGAACGACAACCGGCTGAACCCCACCGGGCAGATCGACACCCAGACCCTGGCGGCCTTGGGCTTGGCGAGCGACGCCCAGGCCGGCCAGCGCGCCGCCACCTCCGGCCACGCCCAGCAGCAATACACGCCAACCACCCGGCGCCAGGGCGCCATGGCCGAGCCGTCACGGCAATCACGTCAGTCGGCTTCGGCGGCGGGCATCAGCCGCGATCAGGTCCGCAGCACCCAGCAGAACCTGGCCGACCGTGGCTACGATCCCGGGCCGGTGGATGGCATGTGGGGCTCGCGCACCTCGGCGGCGTTGCGCAATTTCGAACGCGATCAGAATTTGCAGGCGGACGGCCGCCCCGATCCCCAGAGCCTCGCCGCTTTGGGCGTGGAAACCGGCTCTGCCAGCACTCAGACCGGCGAGATGCGCGACCCGCGCGGCGCCCTGCCGCCCCAGCGCAGCGATATTCCGGAAACCTCGCGCAACCCCACCAGTACCGATCCCAGCGGCAGCGACATCCGCAATTACGAGCAGCAGCAGGGCCAGTTGCCGCCGACCGGGTCGCAGGCGCCAGGGTCCGAGCGCGAAACCGAGCGCTCAACGCTCAATCCGGGGGGCTCCCCCTCGACCACGGTCAATCCCGAGGAAGGCAACGTTCCGCGCTGATGGGGCCGCGCTGACGGGTCAGGGCATGCGGCGGACCCGCATGCCCGCTATCCGATGAACCCGGCGGATCGCGCGAATTGCGCGGTCACCGCATCCATGGTGCCGCGGTGGGTCAGCAGCCACTCGGGCAGCACCTTGGCAAAGTAATGGTCCTGGGCCTCGCCGGCCCTCATCTTGGTCATCACACCATCCAGTTCGGCCAGCACCCGCTCGTGCTCGCCCTGATGACATCCCAGGGCGAAAAAGCCGATCTTGCCCATCATGGCTTCCTCGCGGGCGAAGTGCTCGCGGCAATGGGCAATGAAGCGCTCCAGCGCCGCCGCGCGGGCTTCACCCGTGGCACTCGCCATCTCGTTGATCAGCGCCGCCGCCTCGGCGTGGTCGTGGTCCATGAATTCCAGGCCCACGTTCAGCCCGTCATGCCATTGGATCGCAAGCATCGCCGCCCCTTTATCTATTTGCGGTGTGCATCATGCCCGCGCGTCATGATTGTGGGAAGTAATATACCTATTTCCCGCCGCCATGGCCGGGCTGCGTCACACGCAGAGCTTGCTGGGCAGGGGCGTGGTGTCCGTGGCTGATTGGCGATGAGCCAATAAAAAGGGCGCCTTTCGGCGCCCCTGTAACTCACTCCCACTCGATCGTGCCCGGCGGCTTCGAGGTGATGTCGTAGGTCACGCGGTTGATGCCCTTGACCTCGTTGATGATGCGATTGGCGACGCGGCCGATGAATTCCATGTCAAAGTGATAGAAATCGGCGGTCATGCCGTCGGTCGAGGTGACGGCGCGCAGCGCGCAGGCGTAATCGTAGGAGCGCGAATCGCCCATGACGCCGACGGTGCGCACCGGCAGCAGGACGGTGAAGGCCTGCCAGATGGCGTCGTAGAGGCCGGCGTTGCGGATTTCCTCGAGATAGATGGCATCGGCCTTCTTGAGGATCTCCAGCTTCTCGCGGGTGATCTCCTGGCCGGGGATGCGGATGGCGAGGCCCGGGCCGGGGAAGGGATGGCGGCCGACCATCTCGTCGGGCAGGCCCAACTCACGGCCCAGCGCGCGGACTTCGTCGTTGAACAGCTCGCGCTGCGGCTCGACCAGGTTCATGTTCATACGCTCGGGCAGGCCGCCGACATTATGGTGGCTCTTGATGGTGACGCTGGGGCCGCCGATGAACGAGACCGATTCGATCACGTCGGGGTAGAGCGTGCCCTGGGCCAGGAAGTCGGCGCCGCCGATCCGCTTGGCCTCCTCCTCGAACACGTCGATGAACAGGGCGCCGATGGTCTTGCGCTTCTGCTCGGGGTCGGTCATGCCGGCGAGGCGGCCGAGGAACAGCTCGCTGGCGTCCTTGTGGATCAGGTTGATGTTGAAGCGGTCGCGGAAGACGCTGACCACCTGCTCGGACTCGCCCAGGCGCATCAGGCCGTGATCGACGTAGACGCAGGTCAGCTGGTCGCCGATGGCCTCATGGATCAGCGCCGCCACCACGGAGGAATCGACGCCGCCCGACAGGCCGCAGATCACCCGGCCCGACCCCACCTGCTCGCGGATGCGGGCGATGGCCTGCTGCTTGAACGCGGCCATGGTCCAGTCGCCGGCACAACCCGCCACGTCGTGGGTGAAGTTTTTCAGGAGCTGGGCGCCGTGCGGGGTGTGCACCACCTCGGGGTGGAACTGCACCGCGTAGAACCGGCGCTCGTCATTGGCGATGGCGGCGAACGGCGCGCCCTCCGAGGTGCCGACGACGCGGAAGCCCGGCGGCAGCGCGGTGACGCGGTCGCCGTGGCTCATCCACACCTGCTCGCGGCCGCCCTTGGCCCACACGCCGTGGAACAGCGCGCAATCTTCCTTGATGTCGACATAGGCGCGGCCAAACTCGCGGTGGTCGCCCGGCTCGACCTTGCCGCCCAATTGCTCGCACATGGTCTGCTGGCCGTAACAGATGCCCAGCACCGGCACGCCCAGGCTCCACACCGCTTCCGGCGCACGCGGGGAATTGGCTTCGGTCACCGAGGACGGGCCGCCCGACAGAATCACCGCCTTGGGGGCGTAAGCGTCGAGGCTTTCCTTGGTGACGCGGTTGAACGGGTGGATCTCGCAATAGACGCCGCTTTCGCGCACGCGGCGCGCGATCAGCTGGGTCACCTGGCTGCCGAAATCGAAGATGAGGATGCGGTCGGACATATGACAAAAGCCCCGGGCGGAAAGGATTGGCCGGACTTTAGCGGCGGGGCCTGCCGGGGGCAAGCATCGCGGACCGCGCGGGCACGGATTCGCGCCGCGCTTCTGTCACATATCGGCAACTTGATTGTCATGCCCGGCTGGCCGATAGAGGGGGCGAGATCCAGGGAGGAGCCGGCATTGAACCAACCCGCCGCCCCCGTCATCGAAGAAGCCGGAATCATCTATGCCTTCGCCGTCAAGGACGGCATGGCGACGCCG
>JAEZFE010000276.1 GCA_023437865.1 Pseudomonadota bacterium
CCCCCCCCCCCCCCCCCCCCCCCCCCCCCCCCCCAAGTCTGGGGACTTTCGCCGTGTCGGGGCGTTGTCCGTACAGGGAAACAATCATGTGAAATTTCAGCAGATTGTTCTCCGACGTATTTGGCGCGACATTGTGATCAACGAGGCGGGGCAAGCGCCCAGCCGTTCTCAAGATCCGAGGTGCCATCATGTCCTTCGCCCAAGCATCTTCCGCCAAGCCCCTCATCCCCGCTGTCTCGGCCATCACCGGCGTGCTGTCGCCGCTCGCCGAGCCCATGATCCGCGTCACCGCCGGGCTGTTGCTGGTGCCGCACGGTGCGCAGAAGCTGTTCGGCTGGTTTGGTGGCTATGGTCTGGAGGCAACTGGGCAATTCTTCGCCGCGAAGCTGGGGCTGCCGGCCTCGCTGGCCCTGCTCGCCGGCCTGATTGAATTCGCCGGCGGTTTGGCTCTGGCGCTCGGCCTGGCCACGCGGCCCGTAGCCGCTCTGGTAGCCGGGCTGATGGCGGTGGCGGTGTTGCAGGTCCATCTCGGCAATGGCTTCTTCTGGACTCAGGGCGGTTACGAATATCCGCTGCTGTGGGGGATCGTGGCGCTGGCCTTTGCCATCCGCGGCGGCGGGCGCTTCTCCGTCGACGCCGTGCTCGGCCGCGAAATCTGACAGCGGAGGCGGCGGCGCCCGGGTGGGTGGCTGCCGTCATTGCCGTATTGGCTCATACCATTGAGGGATGGTAACGTTTCGGTTGATAAGTTAATGTTCGCTGAGGGGGAGCGGACAGGGAGAATGTGGGGTCGTGCCCTTACGCAAATGCCCCCATTGCGGCGAAAGCCAGCATCTCACCTTCATGGAAGATGATCGTGGCTCGCTTCTGTGGTGCCAAACCTGCTTCCATGTGACGGCGGGCAATGCGCCTGCGGCCTATTGCCCCTATTTCACCGCCCAGGGCTGCCGCCGGGCCGAGGGGGGCGGTGATTTCAAGCCCTGTGGGATGTGCCCCGGGCCTGTGACGGAGCAGGCGTGACCGCGGCGGGCGCCGGAGGTCCATCAATCCGCCAGTTCGATCAGCATCCAGGCGTGGTCGGTGGAAAAGCCGGCGACGATGAACTGGGCATGCTCCATCGAGGCGGCGTTGATGACCATGAACGGCTTGCCGTCCTGGTGGCACAGGAAGTTGCGGTACGGGCTGCGGCGTGGGGCCTGGCTGCTGGTGGGGCGCATCCGGGCCAGATCGGTGATCCGGGTGGTGGCGGTACGCATCATCTGCAGCATGGATCGGCTCCCTGGGCGGCGGTGGCTACACGAACAAGGTAGCCCTGATCGGGGCTGATCCAAGAGGTATTCCTTCTGAGGCATACCCCATCGCGCAGGCCTTCCCCCTTCGGGCATTTACCGGTCGGCAAGCATGGCCGGCGCATGGTGCCGCCATGACCTTCTCCAGCGCCCTTGCTAGCCTCTACGCCATTTCGGGCATCCTCGGGTGTGCCTGCTATCTGCCGCAGATCGTGCGTCTGGCAAAGGGCGCCGAGGCGCGGCGGTCCATGTCGCTTGCCACCTGGGGCGGCTGGCTGGTGCTGGGTGCGGTCACCCTGGTCTACGCCATCGATTTGGGGCAGCGCGAGATGATGCTGGTCAACGGGCTGAATTCCGCCTGCCAGGCGGTGGTGGTGGCGCTGATGCTGGCTCAGCGTATCGCCGACCGCAAACGCCAAGGGGGCCGGCCCCTACAGGCGCCGGCCCCCTTGGCCCGGTCAGAAGAGGTATTGTCCTAGCGCGACATCCGCCGGCACCCGCTGATCAGGGTGTTGCGCAATTCGGGGTGGTGCGGCAGCAGCTTGTCAGCCAGTTCACGGGCACGAACGCGATCGATGGTGCCGGTGATGAATTCGTGCTCGAGCATCTGCGCCAGTTGCTTCATGTCGTCATAGGTCTTCATGGTGTCGTCTCCCGCCAGAGGTGTCTCGTTAGGGAGATGAAGCCACACCGGCCCCGACCTTTGGAAGCAATGAGAGGTATATCCTTCACCGGGATAGGAGAATGCATGCCGGCGCACAGCAAAACCGAAGCCAAGGTATAAGTGTGCGTGGGAATTGCGTAAAATTTTACGAAAATTTGCGCGGGGCTGCGGCGGGTGGCCGTCGGAAAAGGGCTGCCCGGTTCAGTCCTTGCTGCTCAGGTGCAAGTTCGCCTCGACCGCCAAGGTTAGCGGGCAGGGGACGCGCTCCTCGCCGTTGATCACGCAGCGGCCGGGCCAGCCGCCCAGCGAGCCGCGGTCCAGCACAACGGACTGGGCGGTCTTGCACGAATATAGACGCTCGGTAGCATCGCCAGGGGCCAGCGCCCCGGTGGGCACCAGCCAGGTGTTCAGTTCCGCCTTGGCCGCGTCGTAGGTGCGCACCAGCGCATGGGCGGCTACGGTCTTGGTGCCTTCGTTGACGGAGCGCACGATGAAGCGGCAGGCGGCACGTTCGGGCACGCCGGGATAGTTGACCTGGGTGATGACAATTTTCAGGCCGTCGATGCGCTCACTGGCGGTCTTCAGCGGCTGAAAGGCGGCTTTCTCGACAGGGATGCTGGGCTGCGGGGAGTCGGATTGCGCCTTCGCCGCAAGCGCGATGGCCGGAATGGTCAGCGCGGCGACGATCGACATGGCGGCAATGGCTGTTCTGGACACTCTGTCGCGCCTTTCCCCAACGGCCCCCCGTTGATCAATTCCCCTAGCATGTCATTTTTTTGCTCCAAAATCCATTGCTTAAGGTCGCTACATTGTATTGCGGGCGTGACTTGTCGCCGACAATTTTAATCTTATTGTTGTGCTTGTCGCGTCCTGTGACGAGCCGTGTCGAAATCTTGCGTCCAGCCTATAAAAACCCGAAGCCAAGCGCCAAGCCGCTACTCCGCCGCCTGCGGCATTGTCAGCACCTCTTCGGGCGACTGGCTTGGCCGGTCTTCCAGCGCACGCAGACGCGCGGCGAGGCGGGCGGCGAGGGCGACGAGGGTCAGTGTGGGGTTGGCATGGCTGCTGGTAGGGAATGCCGCTGCGCCGGCGACGAACAGATTGTCCATGCCATGCACACGGCAATCGGGATCCACGACGCCGTGGGCCGGGTCAGCCGACATGCGGGCTGTTCCGATATGGTGGCCGCCGGCGGCATTATACCCCTCGCGGATGCAGGCTTCATCCACGTCCAGGCGGCCGATGGCAGTCTCGGCCATGCGGGCGGCCAGCAATCGGTGGGCTTCCAGCACGCTGTCGATGTCCTGGGCCGAGGCGCGCCAGTCCACCACCAGCCGGGGCAGGCCATAGGCATCCATCTCGCCGGCCAGAAAAACCCGGCTGTCGGGGTTAGGTGCCTGTTCGGCATTGTAGTCCAGGGTGAATGCGCCGTCTTTGCCGGCCACCGCCACATAGGGCAGCTTGCGCTCGGCCAGGATGTGGCGCCGGGTCCAATCCACGCCGAAGGCGGCCAGGCCGGCCCAGCCCTTGGCGACGTTGGCGGCGTGGCGGGCCACGATGGTGCTGTGGCCCATGCCGATGCCGCGATAGCCGAAGCTGGCCATTTTGCGGGCGTATTCGCGCTTGAGGAAGGTGCGCGACAGCCACATGGCCGAGAGCACCGGGTTCTCATGACTGGGATCGGCGATCAGCGGCGGCTCGAAGCGCAGGATGACGTTGTTGAGCCGCCTTGCGCGCTGGATTTCGGCGGGCACCGAGAAGTGACGGCGAATGTAGACGCCCTCGCTGTCGCGCTCGTACTCGAACGCCACCCGCGTGCCGGGGCGGAAGCGGGCCACCGCCGCCTTGCCCTCCACGTGGCACATATAATAGCGCCCCACATTGTCGTTGCCCGCGCCCGCCGCCAACATCAGCCGCGCCGTCTCCAGCGCGCCGGCCGCCAGCACGAAGTGGCGGGCGCGCACGGTGAAGCGGTGGTCGGGATCGGCGGCAAAAACCATGCTTTCCACCGCTTGGCGGCCTTCCGTCAGCCTCATGCCGATGCAATTGGCCGACAGGACGATGGAGACATCGCGTGAGCGCTCCAGCGCCTTGCGGTAGCGCTTGCCGAAGTTAGTGGGTTT
>JAEZFE010000284.1 GCA_023437865.1 Pseudomonadota bacterium
TACGAGAGGGGGTCTTTTCGGCGATGGACCTAGCGGGGAGTAGAGCGGTCCATCGCTGTCGCCTTATATGTCACGGTTGCCAACTTATGCGGCAAGCTGACAAGTTATGTGTCCCCTAACAGCATAGTCGTCGTCGTTAACACCTCACGAGCAGCCTGTCGTACCTCCGCAGGTATCGCACTTCATGCAGGTGCCGTTGCGCAGCAGCGTAAAGTTGCCGCATTCGGGGCAGGCGTCGCCTTCATACCCCTTCATGCGGGCGTGCCGGATCTGTTCAGCGCGGGCGTCGATTTCCTGGATCGCGGCTTCGGCCTCCACCGCCAGGGCGGCGACCACCGGCTGGGTGATCTGCACGGCGGTGGCAGCCATTTCCGCCGAGAGCGAGGCGGCGGCAGAGGTGCCGCCGTTGCCGCCCTTGACCACCAGGAACTTCGAGCGGACATAGCCCTTGGAGGCGACGCGCTCGACCACGGCACCGAGCTGAGGCTCGCTCTGCTCGGCCACATTGCCGCGGCCCACGGTGTCCGGGGTCAGGTCGGCGGGCTCCACATGGGCGAGGTCGTTGCGCGACAGGTAAGAGATGGCCAGTTCGCGGAAGATGTAGTCCAGAATCGACGTGGACATCTTGATGGTGTCGTTGCCTTCCACCATGCCGTTGGGCTCGAAGCGGGTGAAGGTGAACGCCTCGACGAATTCCTCCAGCGGCACGCCGTATTGCAGGCCGATGGAGATGGCGATGGCGAAATTGTTCATCATGGCACGGAAGGCGGCGCCTTCCTTGTGCATGTCGATGAAGATCTCGCCCAGCTTGCCGTCCTCGTATTCGCCGGTGCGCAGATACACTTTGTGGCCGCCGACCATGGCCTTCTGGGTGTAACCCTTGCGGCGGTCGGGCAGCTTGCGCCGCGCGGCGGCGATCACCCGCTCGACGATACGCTCGGCCACGATCTCGGCGCGCGCCGCCATGGGCGCCTCGGCCACGTCCTCTTCCAATTCGCCGGCGTCGTCCAGCAGCGCCGATTGCAGGGGCTGGCTGAGCTTGGAGCCGTCGCGGTAGAGGGCATTGGCCTTGAGGCCCAGGCGCCAGGACAGCAGGTAGGCTTCCTTGCAATTCTCGACCGAGGCCGAGTTCGGCATGTTGATGGTCTTGGAGATGGCGCCCGAGATGAAGGGTTGGGCCGCCGCCATCATACGGATGTGGCTGTCCACCGACAGGAAGCGCTTGCCGATCTTGCCGCACGCATTGGCGCAGTCGAATACCGGCAGATGTTCAGCCTTGAGGAAGGGGGCGCCTTCCAGGGTCATGGCGCCGCAGCAATAGGTGTTGGCGGCCTCGATCTCATCCTTGCCGAAGCCAAGATGGGCCAGCATGTCGAAGGACAGATCGTCGAGCTGGGCGGCGGAGATGCCCAGGGTCTTGGTGCAGAACTCCTCGCCCAGAGCGTATTTGTTGAAGACGAACTTGATGTCGAAGGCCGACGCCAGGTTCTCTTCCAGGCGCTCCAGCGCGGCGTCATCGAAGCCCTTGGCCTTCAGGCGGGCATGATTGACGCCCGGCGCGTCCTTCAGGGTGGCATGGCCGACCGCATAGGCGATGATCTCGGCGATGTCGCCCTCGGCATAGCCCAGGGTGCGCAGGGCCTCGGGGACCATGCGGTTGATGATCTTGAAATAGCCGCCGCCGGCCAGCTTCTTGAACTTTACCAGGGCGAAATCGGGCTCGATGCCGGTGGTGTCGCAATCCATCACCAGGCCGATGGTGCCGGTCGGCGCTACCACGGTAGCCTGGGCGTTGCGGAAACCGTGCTTCTCGCCCTCGGCTAGAGCCATGTCCCAGGCCTGGCGGGCCGAGGCGACGATGGCGGCTTCGGGGCAATTGTCGGCGTCCAGCGGCACCGGGGCAATGGACAGCTCCTCGTAACCCGAGCCCAGACCGTAGGCGGCACGGCGATGGTTGCGGATGACCCTCAGCATGCCGTCCTTGTTGGCCCCGTAGCCAGGGAAGGCGCCCAGTTCGGCGGCCATCTCGGCGGACGTGACATAGGACTCGCCGGTCATCAGGGCGGAGATGGCGCCGATCAGCGCGCGGCCCTGGTCCGAATCATAAGGAATGCCCGAGGCCATCAGCAGGCCGCCCACATTGGCGTAGCCCAGGCCCAGGGTGCGGAATTCATAGGACAGCTGGGCGATCTTCTCGCTGGGGAACTGCGCCATCAGCACCGAGATTTCCAGCACCACGGTCCACAGCCGGCAGGCATGGCGGAAGCCCTCGACGTCGAAGGTGCCGTCGGCCTGACGGAAGCACATCAGGTTCAGGGACGCCAGGTTGCAGGCGGTGTCGTCCAGGAACATGTACTCAGAGCACGGGTTGGACGCGTTGATGCGGCCCGAGGCGGGGCAGGTGTGCCACTCGTTGATGGTGGTGTCGAACTGGATGCCCGGATCGGCGCAGGCCCAGGCGGCCTCGCCGATATGATCCCACAGCGCGCGGGCCTTCATGGTCTTCTTGGCCTTGCCGGTGGAGCGCTGCTTCAACTCCCACTCGGCGTCCTCCAGCACCGCGTTCAGGAACTCGTTGTTCACGCGCACGGTGTTGTTGGAATTCTGGCCCGACACGGTCAGGTAGGCTTCCGAATCCCAGTCGGTGTCGAACACCGGGAAGTCGATGTCGGTGTAGCCTTGGCGTGCGAACTGGATCACGCGCTGAATATAGTTCTCGGGCAGCATAGCGCCGCGGGCGCCGATGATGGCCTTCTTCAGGCGCTTGTTCTGCTTGGGGTCAAAGCGCGCCTCGGCATCGGCGGCACCATCCCATTCGCGGCAGGCAGCCATCACCTCGGTCAGATGC
>JAEZFE010000300.1 GCA_023437865.1 Pseudomonadota bacterium
GTCGTTGCCGGTGAAATTGCCGTTCTGGGTCACCCACGACGCATAGCGGTGCCGCGCGTAGGACCCACTGGCGCCCACCTTCCATTCGGGCAGGAACTGCCAGCCGAGCGCGCCTTCGAAACCGTAATGGCGGGTCTTGCCGTTATTGGAGGAAATCGTGTCGCCATTGGCATCCCTGGCGGTCAGGATGTCGTCGCGCTTGAGCATGGTGAAGTAGGCCACTTCCCAGGTGAACGGCCCCTTGTCGGGGCCGCGCAGGCCTGCCTCGTAATTATCCACCTTAACCGGACGCAGGTGGATCGAATCGGCGTTCTGGCCGGAGCGGAACAGGTCGCCTTCCGACGGCGCACGGAACGAATGCTTGTAGCGGACGAAGCCGTTCAGCGCCGGATCGAAGGCATAGGTGGCGCCCAGGCTGGGGCTGAGATGGCTGTAATCGCGGGTGGTATCGGCGGGGCGGTACCAATTGCCGGCCAGCACCGGATCGGCGAAGCGGCCCGAGGACAGATGGTTCTCGTAATCATAGCGCATGATGTCGGCGCGCAGGCCGGCGGACACGCGCAAGGGGGCCACCGGCGAGGTCTCGGTATGCACGTAGGGCGAGGCCTGCATGTAGGTGACATCGTAATCGTAGATGCGCCCGGCCTTGGAATAGCCGGTGTAGTAATTGCCCGACCGGATGGTCCGGATCCGGTCTTCCTCGCGGCTGCCGGGGCTGTAATCCAGGTCGAGGCCGGTCACGAGGCGGGTACGCCAGGGGGCAAAATCCTTGCGGTACTTGGCCTGAAGGCCGAGCGATTGGTGACCGGTGGTCGAGATGGAGGGGTCGTTGCCCAATGCGAACGAGGCCAGCAACTCCATCTCGTTGGCACGGATGTACGGGGTCAGCGACACCAGCGTATCGCCCTCCTCGACTTCGTAGGCGGTGGAGGCGCGCAGCGCATTGACCCGCCGATAGGCGATAGAGTGGTAGTTGGCTTCCGGATTGTCCTGATAATCGGCCTTGGTCAGGCGCGCATTGGCGCCGGTCTGCATGTCCACGTCGGTGGCGCTGACCACGGTCTTCAAGAAGGCGTTATTGGCGAGCGCGCTGTCGACCCGGACCGCGCCGGTGCGGCGGTCATACTCGGTGCGGTCACGCCAGCCGTCGGTATGGGTGAGGTTGAGATCGCCGCGCGCCCCGGTATCGCCCCACGTGCTGCTGGCCGACCCCAGGAACCGCACCCAGCCGTACGAACCGGCCTCGGCGGTGATGGTGGCCTCGGGCTTTTCGGAGGGCGCCTTGGTCAGCACGTTGAACACGCCGCCGATGGCGTCCGAGCCCTGGAGCGCCGAACCCGGACCGCGGATCACCTCCAGCCCGTCGGCCTGGGGCAGATTCATTTCGAAGAAGGCGTTGTGGTTGAAGAAACCGGTGGCGCGGGTTGGGATGCCGTCTTCCAGATATGAATAGACCGCCCCCGTCCCGATGGGCTGGCGCAGGCCGGTGGTGTGGCCCTCACCATTGGTCTGCATCATCACGGCGCCGGGCACCCGGCTCATGATTTCCGACGGATGGGCCGGCTTGACCGCCTCAATGGTGGCGCCCTTAACGATGCTGATGGAGGCCGGAGTCTCGGATTTCAGCTCGCCCTCGCGGGTGCCGGTGACGGTGACTTCCTGCAACTGGATGGCCTCGTCCGCAAGGGCGAGCGTGGGGGCCGCGCACAAGGCAGCAGCCGCCAGCAGCCGCGCACGGCCGCGTGACAAAGTGGTCATGACATGACTCCGCTATTCGTTTGACGTGGGGGAGAGCGTCAGACGAAGGCGGGTGGCGCGCGCGGAAGCGGCCCCTTGCGGGGCAGGCCAAGGGTGGGAGCGGAGGACAGTTCGGCGCGGAGTTCGGCCCAGCCGGTGGCCGGTGCCAGCACCGCGATCTGCGTGCCCGAGGGCGGAGCCAGAATGCCGGCCGAGACCACAAAGCACAGCGGGCAGTGCGGCCCGGTGCCGTGGTCCTGGTCGGGATGGGGCGCCGAAGACACGTGCTCGACGCAGATGTTGGGATCGGGCTCGGCGACGGCATATTGCAGGCCGCCGCCCAGATTGACCAACAGCACCGCAGCCCACAGAACGAGTGCGGCCAGCCGCCATTCGCGGCTGCGCAGTTTCGTCAACAGAGTGGTCCGCAGGTCGAGCATGATGCTTCCCTCTATCGGAGATGCACCTTATCTGTTTGGGACATTCGGGGCCATTGCCTTTAGTCAAGTCAGCCACGCGGAGGGATAAAATGGAACGAGCCGCGCGGACTGGCCGGTTTGCGCCCGCCCACATGCTTTTCTTTGGGCTCGCCTGCGTCCAGGCGGTGGCGGGGGTAACCCTGTGGTGGCTGCCAGGAGCGACGAGCCTGCGCCACGCCCATGAATTGCTGCTTGGCTATGCGGTGGCGGTGCTGGGCGGATTCCTGTTCACCCGCATGGGCTGGCCCGCCCTGCTGGGCGCGGCGGCGGCGTGGCTGGCGGGGCGGACGGTGGCGATGATCGACATAACCGGATGGTTGGCGGCCTTGGCCTCCCTCGCCTTTCCTGCCGTGCTCGGCATCCTTGCCGGGATGCCATTCGTCAAGGCCGCCCGCAGCGGCCGCAACCTGGCCTTCGCGCCCATCCTGGGCGGCTTCACCCTGGCCGAGGGGTTGTACCAAGCGGGCCAGCTCGGATTCCTCGACCAGGGTCAGGCGCGTGGCGTGGGGCTGGCGCTGGATTTGGTGGTGGCCATGCTGCTGGTCATGGGCGGGCGCCTGATCCCCGCTGCCATGGCCGGACTGGCGCGGGCCAAGGGCGATCGCATGGCCGACCGCAATGCGCAGGCGCTGGAAACCGCCGGCGTCGCCGCCATGGGCGTGGCGGCCCTGTGCCATGTGGCCGACATGCCCATGGCGGCGTTGGCGGGCTGGGCGGTGGCGGGCGGCGCGGCGCTGACGCGGCTGACGCGTTGGCGCTTCCGCCTGTCACTGGGGGAACGCTCGCTGTGGCCGCTGCAAGCCGGCTATTTTTGCTTGGGCGCCGGGCTGCTGGGCAGCGCCTTGGCGGGCTGGACCGGATCATGGCCGGTGAGCGCGGCCCTGCACGCCGTGACCATCGGCGGGCTCGGGA
>JAEZFE010000304.1 GCA_023437865.1 Pseudomonadota bacterium
GAGCCGGCGTTCCGCCCCGAGCCCCGCATGGAGCGCCCGGAGCCTTTCAGGCTGGCGCTGACGAAGCGGGCCCGGTAGGCGTCCACCTCGGCCAGCACCGCCTTGTCCATGTTGGTCCGGAAGAAGCTGGTCTCGCGCAGGCGCGCGCCCGTCAGATCGTGACCCGAGAGGTCGCGGCCATCCAGGTAGCAGCGCTGCCAATCCACCTTGGGCTCGGCCGCCGCGTTGCAATCGGCGGCGAAGGCCCGGACCGGGAGCAGGAGAACAACTATCAACAGGGTGCCAACACGCATCTCTTAGGTTTAATCCCGGAGCCCAGGCGCGCAAAGCGGAATTTCCACCTGACGGCACTGCCTTGGCGGAGTGTTTACGTGCACGCTGGGCGCACCCACCTAAGGCATGGGCGCAATTCACTGCCGGGACCATGATCATGACCCAGACGGCTGCGGACACCACCCTTATGGAAGCCGAAAAATTATGGCTGGCGGGCACGCCGCAACAAGCGCGCGAGGCCTTCCGCCGCGCCCGCCTGCTGTATCACGAGAACGGCGACGCACCCGGCGAGGCCCAGGCGCTCACCATGCTGGGCGATTTCGAGGTGGAGACCGGCCATCTGGACGCGGCCAGCGAAGCCTATGCCGACGCCCGCACGCTGTATGCCCGCGACGGCGACCAGCACGATCAGGCCGGCGTGCTGGTCCGCCTGGGCGAACTGGCCCACCGCGCCGGCAAGCCTGCCGACGCCGCCCAGTTCTTCGCCTCGGCCCGCGAGCTCTACGACAGCGCGTCGGACCATTCCGGCTTGGCCCACGTGGCCAAACGCCAAGGCCACATGGAGCGCGACCAGGGCCGCCAGGACCGGGCGCTTGACCGCTATGGCGAGGCGTTAGCGCTGTACCGGCGCGCCAACGACACCCTGGGCCAAGCAAACGTGCTGAAGGCCATGGCGCAATTGCACCGCAAGCTCGGCCAGAACGACATTGCTCACGAGGAATACGAGCAGGCGCTGGACTTCTATCGCGAGGCCGGCGACGCCCTGGGCGAGGCAACCTGCTGCCACGGCCTGGGCCACCTGCTGCACAGCCTGGGCAACAGAACCGATGCCCGCCGCGTTCTCGAATCCGCCCGCCACCTGTTCGCCGCCACCGGCCATCTGAGAGGCGAGGCCGAAGTGCTGATGGATCTGGGCCGCCTGCTGACCGTGGAGGATCAGGGCAAGGCCCAGAGCGCGTTCAAGCATGCCGCCAGCCTGTTCAAGCGCATGGGCGACGATCGCGCGGCGGAGGCCGAGATGGAGGCGGGAAAGTTCTTTTGATGCTCCCCTCCCACTTGGTGGGAGAGGGAGTGACCCGCGCGAACCGTGGGAGGGTGAGGGAGCCGAGGATGTGGGTGCGCGCCGATTCGCCACTGGCGTTAAAGGGCTGCCAGCCAACCGCTTGGCGCGTCATCGATGTCGAAACGGCTCGTCCGCATGATCCCATCATAATCTTTGTCGGTCATCCAGCCGGGGCGGCCCTCTACCACCTGTAGGTCCGGATACTTGCGGGTGACCTCCTCAGCGGAGCGAGCCGAGATAACGGCCCAGACACCGCCCATGCCGTAGTCGTAGACTGCGAGAAACTCGGTCTTCATCTGCGGCCTTCCTGAACAAGGAGCGACATTACCGTGGCCCCCGCACCCTCCCATGCTGGCGCATGGCCCCTCCCTCTCCCACTTGGTGGGAGAGGGGTACCTTTTCAAATCTCGTAATCCACCACCCGGCGTTCCACCCGCGCCGCCTTGACCACCGGGGCGGCGGCCAGGTGGTCGGGGTGGTGGTGATAGGCGTCCAGCGCCGCGCGGCTTTCGAAATCCGAGACCAGGGCCACATCCGCCGAATCGGGGCCGGCGCTGAAATCGATGCCGACCTCCAGCCGGATCAGGCCGGGGATCTTGCCGTTCAGGTCCTCCAGCGCGCGCTTGATATCGCGGGCCTGGGCCGCGCGCGCTTCGGGGGTGTCGCCGTTCAGGCGCCAGAACACGAGGTGACGGATCATCAATTTCCTCAGAGGTTGGGGCGGCGGCCAGCCCATGGGCGGGCGGCCTCCAATTGGCCCGCCAAACTGAACAGCAGGCCGTCCTTACCCGGTCCGGCGCTGAACTGGACGCCGATGGGCAGACCATCGGCGCCCCAATGCAGCGGCACCGACATGGCCGGCAGGCCGGTGATGTTGGCGAGGGGGGTGAACGGGATGGGCACCGAGCTCTTGCGGATGAGTTGGTCCAGCAGCCCGGTGCCGTAGCAGCGGCGGCCCAGCCTGGTGCGGGTCAGCAGCGCCGCCATGGCCCTCTCGACCCAATTCAGGTCGAAATCCGCATGGCCGAAGGCGCGCACCGCCATCACCGGGGTCAGCAGGATATCGGTGTTGTCATGGAAGGCGCGCATGCGCGCGGTGGTCTCGGCCCAGGTGGCGAGCGCGGCCTGGTACGCGTCGGCGCGGACGCCCTCGCCCATTTCGGCCATCATCCGGGTGCCGGGTTCCAGTTCGGGCTGGATCGGGCGCCGTCGTTTCTCTGAGATCTCGTTCATCTGGCGGGCGGTCGAGGCCATGACGACGGTGAGAAAGGCGCGCAGCATGGCGCGGCCATCATAGGGCAGCGCGCACACCTCGACCTGATGGCCGAGTTCCTCCAGCAGCATCGCCGCTTGCCCCGCCGCCTCAACGCATTCGGCATCCACCCGTCCACCGGCAGCGGACTCGACGCACAGGCCGATGCGCAGCTTGCCCGGCGGGCGCCTGGCATGGGCGGTGTACGAGCCCGGCGGCGGATGATCGGGGTCAAGCACCGCCACCCGCTTGGCGGTCCAGTCCAGATAGGCCGCCGAATCGCGCACGCTGATGGTAGTGGCGTGGTTGACCACGGCACCGGCCCAGAAACGGTCGGTGTCCCACGGATTGAGGCCGCGCGACGGCTTGAAGCCGAACACGCCGCAGGTGGAGGCCGGCAGCCGGATCGAGCCGCCGCCGTCGGAGGACGACGCCATCGGCACCAGCCGCGCCGCCACCGCAGCGGTGGAACCGCCCGACGACCCCGCCGAGTTGACCGCCAGCCGCCAGGGATTGCGGGTGGGGCCGAAGGCCTGTGGGTTGGTGATCGGCGAGCAGCCGAATTCCGGGGTGTTGGTCTTGCCCAGCACGATGAAACCGGCCTCGCGGATGGCCCGGGCCTGATCGCATTCGAAATCGGGCACAAACTTCATCAGCGCCCGGCTGCCATTGGCACAGCGCACGCCAGGGATGAACACGCCCAAATCCTTGACCAGGAACGGCACCCCCGAGAACGGTCCCGGCGGCGGGGCCTCAGCCTGCTGGCGGGCGCGGTCGAACATGGGCGTGATGACGGCGTTAAGCACCGGGTTCAGCCGTTCAATGCGCCCGACGGCGTCATCCACCAGATCGGCGGCGGAAACCTCGCCCGACCGCACCAGCGCCGCCATGGCGAGACCATCAAGATCGTCGAACGCCATTATTTCCGTCCAAACCCGCCGCCACCCGGCGTCTCGACCACGAACACGTCGCCGGGCCGCATTTCGACCCGAGCGGTGCCGCCCAGTTCCTCGACACTGCCGTCGGCGCGCTCCACCGCATTGCGGCCCGGCAGGGCGTCGCCGCCGCCGTCCAGGCCGAAGGGAGCGATCCGGCGGCGATTCGACAGGATGCCGGCGGTCATGGGTTCGAGGAACTTCAGCCTCCGCACCACGCCGTCGCCGCCCCTGGAAGCGCCCTCGCCGCCCGAGCCCTTGCGGATGCTGAAGCCGTCCACCAGCACCGGGAAGCGCCATTCCAGCACCTCGGCATCGGTCAGCCGCGAATTGGTCATGTGGGCCTGCACCGCGCTGGCGCCGTCGAAGCCGGGGCCAGCGCCAGCGCCGCCGCAGATCGTCTCGTAATACTGATAGTGCTCGTTACCGAAGGTCAGGTTGTTCATGGTGCCCTGGCTGGCGGCCATGGCCTTGAGCGCGCCCATCAGGCAATCGACCACTGCCTGGCTGGTCTCGACATTGCCGGCCACTACCGCAGCCGGCGGCTGGGGCGCCAGCAGCGAGCCATCGGGGATGACCAAGGTCAGCGGCTTCAGGCAACCCTCGTTGAGTGGGATGGCATCGTCGACGATGCAGCGGAAGACGTAGAGCACCGCCGCCCGCGCAATGGCGGTGGGGGCGTTGGCGTTGCCGGGGCGCTGGGGCGAGGTGCCGGTGAAGTCGATGATGGCCGAGCGGGCCGCCTTGTCCACCGTGATGGCAACCTGGATACGGGCGCCGTCATCCATCTCCACCGCAAAAGCGCCATCGTCGAGGTTGGCGAGCACCCGGCGGACCGATTCCTCGGCATTGGCCTGCACGTGGCCCATATAGGCGGCGACCGTTTCGGAACCGAATTGTTCGACCATGCGCAGCAACTCGCGGGCGCCCTTTTCATTGGCGGCCAACTGCGCTTGCAGGTCGGCGATATTCTGGCGCAGGTTGCGGGTGGGGTACGGCCCGGCGCTCAGCCGCTCGGAAATCTCGGCCTCACGGAACAGCCCGCCTTCCACCAGCGGCAGATTATCAAGCAGCACGCCCTCCTGCTCGATGGAGGTGGAATCGGGCGGCATGGAGCCCGGCGTGATGCCGCCGATATCGGCGTGATGGCCGCGGCTGGCGACATAGAACAGCGGCTTGCCGCTTTCGAACACCGGGGTGATGACGGTGATGTCGGGCAGATGGGTGCCGCCGGCATAGGGCGAGTTGAGGACGAAGGAATCCCCAGCCGTCATGGAGCCGGCGCGGGTGCGGATGATGGTGCGCACGCTTTCGCCCATGCTGCCCAGATGGACCGGGATGTGCGGCGCATTGGCGACCAGCCCGCCTTCGGCGTCGAACACCGCGCAGGAGAAATCCAGGCGTTCCTTGATGTTAACCGAATGGGCGGTGTTGGCCAGCACCGCGCCCATTTGCTCGGCCACGCTCATGAACAGGTTGTTGAACACCTCCAGCAGCACCGGGTCCACCTGGGTGCCGGCAGCAAACCGTTGCGGGCGCGGAACGACGCGAGTCAGGATCAGGTGGCGCTTGGCGGTCATCTCGGCGCGCCAGCCCGGCTCAACTACGTTCGTGCCGGTGGGCTCGGTGATGATGGCGGGGCCGTCCACCTTATGGCCGGGCAGCAGGGCCTCGCGGTCATAGACCGCCGCGTCGTGCCAGTCGTTGGCGGTGAAGATGCGGGTGCGCGCCTTGAGCTTGGGCGGGGCCGATGTGGTAACCGTGACCTCGGGCTCGGCCACGGTTTCACCGCCACCGGCCACCTCGACGCTGACCGCCTCGACCACCAGCGGGCGATCCATAACGAAACCGAAACGGGCGCGGTGGGCGGCCTCGAAGTTGGTGGCGAGGCCGCCCGGATCGGCACCCTCCACCTCCAGCGCGGTGTCCGAGCCCTGGTATTTCAGGAACACCTTGCGTATGGAGCGCATGTCGGTCAGCTCGACGCCCTGGCGCTCCAGTTCGGCGCGGCCCTCCAGCTCCAGATCGGCGAAGGCGCGGCTGACCAGCTTGAAGCTGTCGTCGTCCAGCACCGCCTCCAGCGCGCGCTCCTTCATGACGCGCAGATCGGCCAGGCCCATGCCGTAGGCCGACAGCACGCCGGCCAGCGGATGCAGGAAAACGATGTCCATGTTCAGCGCGTCGGCCACCAGGCAGGCATGCTGGCCGCCGGCACCACCGAAACACACCAGGGCATAGCGGGTGACGTCGTAGCCGCGCGCCACGCTGACCTGCTTGATGGCGTTGGCCATGTTCAGCACGGCGATGGACAGAAAGCCCTCCGCCACCTGCTCGGGCGTGCGGCCATCCCCGATGCGGCTGGCCAGCTCGATGAAGCGGGCACGCACCGCCGGTGCGTCCACCGGCTGGTCGGCATTGGGGCCGAACACATGGGGGAAGAAGGCGGGCTGCAGCTTGCCCACCATGACGTTGCAATCGGTGACCGACAGCGGCCCGCCGCGCCGGTAGCAGGTGGGGCCGGGATTGGCCCCCGCCGAATCGGGGCCAACACGGAAGCGGGCACCGTCGTAATGCAGGATCGAGCCGCCGCCGGCCGCCACGGTATGAATGCGCATCATGGGTGCGCGCAGGCGGATGCCGGCCACATGGGTGTCGAAGCTGCGCTCGTAAGCGCCGTCGTAATGGCACACATCGGTCGAGGTGCCGCCCATGTCAAAGCCAATCAGCCGGGTGAAGCCGGCCATGAAGGCGGTGCGCACCGCGCCGACCACGCCACCCGCCGGGCCGGACAGAATGGCATCCTTGCCCTGGAAACGCCGGGCGTCGGTCAGCCCGCCCGAGCTTTGCATGAACATCAGGCGCGAGCCTTCGAGCTGGCCCGCCACCTGGTCCACATAGCGGCGCAGGATGGGCGACAGGTAGGCGTCGACCACGGTGGTGTCGCCGCGCCCGACCACCTTCATCAGCGGGCTGGCTTCGTGGCTGAGGCTGACCTGGGTGAAGCCGATGGCGCGGGCCAGCGCGCCGACCGCCTTCTCATGCTCGGGGAAGCGGTAGGCGTGCAGGAACACCACGGCCACCGAACGGATGCCGGCGTCATAGGCGGCACGCAGTCCGGCCTCGGCGGCCTCCAGATCCAACGGCGCAAGTTCCTCGCCGCGCGGCCCCATGCGCTCGGGGATCTCGATTACCCGCTCGTACAGCATTTCGGGCAATTGGATGGCGCGGGCGAACAGATCGGGGCGGTTCTGGGTGCCGATGGCCAACAGATCGGCGAAGCCCTTAGTCACCGCCAGCACGGTGCGGTCGCCCTTGCGCTCCAGCAGCGCGTTGGTGGCCACCGTGGTGCCCATCTTGACCGCCGCCACCTGCTCGGGCGGGATCGGCTCGCCCTCCTTCAGGCCCAGGCAACGGCGGATGCCGGCGATGGCGGCGTCCGTGTACTGCTCGGGATTCTCCGACAGCAGCTTCAGCGTCTGCAGCGTTCCCGTGGGCGTGCGCGCCACGATGTCGGTGAAGGTGCCGCCGCGATCGATCCAGAACTGCCAGCCCGCCATGCCCACCCTCCCGGATTTGGGCAACGATGCTAACCCAGGACGGCGTGGGGCGAAAGTCGGACCTCCGACCATTGAAGGAGTTCTAAGCCAACAGGATGAGGACCATTAACCGTACGCATGCTGTGGGCACAAAAGCCCCCATGCGAAGCTCCATAGACTGAACGTGGACCGCCCGTTGGAGTAACAGCATGGCCCGCAAGATCCTCTCACTGCCCATCGCTGTCCGCCTCTGGCTGATCGTGATCTTGTCGCTGGTGGGGTTCGCCATGGCCTTCGCCAGCGAGACGGTGCAATTGTCCGAGGACACCTACGCCGCCCGCCAAGCCAAGGTGAAGAATGTGGTCGAAGCAGCTCACGCGGTGCTGGGCCATTACGCCGCCCTGGCCGACAAGGGCGAGCTGACCCGCGAGCAGGCGCAGGGCGCCGCCAAGGGCGCCATCGGCGCCATGCGTTATGACGGGCGCGAGTATGTATGGGTGAACGGGCTGGATGGCGTGATGATCATGCATCCGACCAATCCCGAGCTGAACGGCAAGTTCCTGTTCGACCTGAAGGACGCCAACGGCAAGGTGTTCTTCAAGGAGATGGTGGTGATGGGCGCGGCGCGGGGCGAAGGCACCGTCGATTTCTGGTGGAAGAAGGT
>JAEZFE010000346.1 GCA_023437865.1 Pseudomonadota bacterium
TCTCCATCCTGGTGATGGTGCTGCTGTTCCGCCCCACCGGCCTGTTGGGCCGGCCGGAAGTGGAGAAGATCTAGCATGGTCGCCGCACTGAAGGACGCCATCCTGGGCGGTCTGGTGGCCGCCGCCCTGGCCTTTCCCATGCTTGGCTTCCGGCTGGTGGATTCCAGCCAGGGCCTGTCGCTCGGCATGCGGATGGATTGGGTGCTGTGGGCGGCGCTGATCGTCGCCGCCGGCCGTTTCGCCCTGAACCTGCTGCGCATGGCCGCACCCAAGGCCACCAAGGGCCCGACTTGGGGTGAGAGCATGGCCGCCCGCTTTGCCGGGGCGCGCCCGTGGGCTGGCTGGCTGATGATCGGCTTTGCCGCCGCCCTGCCCTTCCTGCCGTTTTCCGACCGCAGCCTGATCGACAAGGCCACCCTGGTCCTGATCTACGTCATGCTCGGCTGGGGCCTGAACATCGTGGTCGGCCTGGCCGGCCTGCTGGATTTGGGCTTTGTCGCCTTCTACGCGGTCGGCGCCTATTCCTACGCCTTGCTGGCCACCAAGCTGGGCTGGTCGTTCTGGGTGTGCCTGCCGCTGGCTGGGCTGTTCGCCGCCAGCTTCGGCGTCGCCCTCGGCTTTCCGGTGCTGCGCCTGCGCGGTGACTACTTGGCCATCGTCACGCTCGGCTTCGGCGAGATCATCCGCGTCATCCTGCAGAACTGGCAGGATTTCACCAATGGACCGCAGGGCATCAGCGCCATCCCCCGCCCCACCCTGTTCGGCCTGCCATTCGCCGCTTCGGCGCCCGAGGGGCAGCAGACCTTCGCCGAATTCTTCGGGTTGGATTATTCAGGCAATCACCGGGTCATCTTCCTGTATTTCCTGATCCTCGCGCTGGCGCTGCTCACCAATCTGTTCACGCTGCGCATCCGCCGCCTGCCCATTGGCCGGGCGTGGGAGGCCCTGCGCGAAGACGAGATCGCCTGCCGCTCGCTCGGCCTGAACCCCACCAACATCAAACTGTCGGCCTTCGCCACCGGGGCCATGTTCGCCGGTTTCGCCGGCAGCTTCTTTGCCACCCGCCAGGGCTTCATCAGCCCGGAGAGCTTCACTTTCATCGAATCGGCGGTCATCCTCGCCATCGTGGTGCTGGGCGGCATGGGCAGCCAGATCGGCGTCGTTCTCGCCGCCCTGTTGCTGGTGGGCCTCCCCGAATGGTTCCGCGAATTGCAGCAATACCGCATGCTCGCCTTCGGCGGCGCCATGGTGCTGATCATGCTGTGGAAGCCCAGCGGCCTGCTGTCGCACCGGGCGCCAACCATCACTTTGGGAGGTGGCAAGTGACTTTCCTGCCACTTCTCGAGGTCGAGCACGTCACCATGCGTTTCGGCGGCCTGTTCGCCGTCAACGACCTGTCCTTCACCGCTGGAAAGAAGGCGATCACCGCGGTGATCGGCCCCAATGGGGCCGGCAAGACGACGCTGTTCAATTGCATCACCGGCTTCTACAAACCCCAAATCGGCCGCCTGACGCTGCATCACGACAGCGGCCCGGTGCTGCTGGAGCGGCTGGACGACCACCGCATCTCCTCCACCGCGCGGGTCGCCCGCACCTTCCAGAACATCCGCCTGTTCCCACGCATGAGCGTTCTGGAGAACCTGATCGTCGCCCAGCACAAGGAGCTGATGAAGGCCAGCCTGTTCTCGCTGGCTGGCCTGCTGGGCCTGGCGCGCTACCGTGACGCCGAGGGTCAGGCCGTCGAGCGGGCCCGCTATTGGCTCGACAAGGTCGGGTTGCTGGCCAGCGCCGATGTTGAAGCCGCCTCCCTGCCCTACGGCTCGCAACGACGGCTGGAGATCGCCCGCGCCATGTGCACCGACCCGGTGCTGCTATGCCTGGACGAGCCCGCCGCCGGCCTGAATCCCCGTGAATCGCTGGAGCTCAACACCCTGCTGACCGGCATCCGCGACGAACATGGCATCGGCCTGCTGCTGATCGAACACGACATGAGCGTGGTCATGGGCATTTCCGACTGGGTGGTGGTGCTGGATTACGGCAAGAAGATCGCGGAAGGCGTGCCCGCCGACGTGCGCCGCGACCCCGCCGTCATCCGCGCCTATCTGGGCGAAGAGGAGGACGAGGAACTGCCGCCCGAAGTGATCGGCGGCGTCAAGAGTACGTTCGGGGAGGGCCTGCTCTGATGCTGGCGGTCGAGAACCTTCATTCCGGCTATGGCCGCATCCGAGCCCTGCACGGCATCGACGTCCATGTCGGCAAGGGCGAGATCGTCACCCTCATTGGCGCCAACGGTGCCGGCAAGACCACGCTGCTGATGACCATCTGCGGCAAGCCGCGCGCCAGCGCGGGCCGCGTCATGCTGGACGGCCAGGACATCACCCGGCTGCCCATGCACAAGATCGCCCGCCTGGGACTGGCTCACAGCCCCGAGGGCCGCCGCATTTTCCCGCGCATGAGCGTGCTGGAGAACCTGCAGATGGGGGCTGTGGTATCCGACCCCACGCATTTCTCTGGCGATTTGGAGCGGGTGCTGGGCCTGTTCCCGCGCCTCAAGGAACGCCTGACCCAGCGCGGCGGCACCCTGTCGGGCGGTGAGCAGCAGATGCTGGCCATCGGCCGCGCGCTGATGAGCCGGCCACGCGTGCTGCTGCTGGACGAGCCCTCGCTGGGCCTTGCGCCGTTGGTGGTGCGCCACATCTTCCAGTTGATCGAGCAGATCAACCGCGAGCAGGGCGTCACCGTGTTCTTGGTCGAACAGAACGCTTATCACGCGCTCAAGCTGGCCCATCGCGGCTATGTCATGGTTAACGGCAAGGTCACGCTGTCGGGCACCGGCGCCGAACTGCTGGCCAACAAGGAAATCCGCGCCCATTACCTGGAAGGCGGAGTGACCGAGGCATGATCGATTCCATCCCCGTCTTCATCGGCGTCACCCTCCTGCTCATGGGCGGCTGCGCCTTCATGGCCGGCCAAGCCCTGGCCTCTACCTGGCGCCCGCTATGGCATTGTATTCCCTATGCCTTGGGCTTGGGCCTCGCCGACCGTTTCCTCGGCTTTGCCTTGTTCGGCGGCCAGTTGCTGTCGCCGGGCGGCTACATCACTGATTCTCTGGTGGTGACGGCCATCATCCTGGCCGCCTACCGCATCACCCAGGCCCGCCGGATGGTTCAGCAATATCCCTGGCTCTACGAGCGCAACGGCCTGTTCGGATGGACCTGCAAGTGAGCAAGAACAAGAAGACCCACGTCACCGGCGTCAAGGACCAATACGAGACCTTCCCATACCCCCTGCGCGACCCCGAGGACGATCGGCGCCGGCTGGTCACCACCCTGGGCGGCAACCTTGACGGCATCAGCCACTTTGCCTTCGGTGGCCGACGGGATTTTTCCAAGCCCATGCGGGTGCTGGTAGCCGGCGGCGGCACCGGCGACGCGCTGATTTATCTGGCGCAGCAGCTGGCCGATCGCGGCTGCCCGGCGGAACTGGTCTATATCGACCTGTCCACCGCCTCGCGCGAGATTTCCGAGCGGCGCGCCGCCATTCGCGGCCTGAAGGTTACGTTCGTCACCGGATCGCTGCTGGAGGTCGGCACCCTCGCCCCCGGTCCCTACGACTACATCGACTGCTCGGGCGTGCTGCACCACCTGCCCGATCCCGATGCCGGCCTCGCCGCCTTGGCCGCTCAGCTTGCGGCGGACGGTGCCATGGGTATCATGCTCTACGGCACGCTGGGCCGGTCGGGCGTCTATCCCATGCAGGCGATGCTGCGCACCCTGGCGCCCGCCACCACGCTGCCCGCCGCCGAGCGGCTGGCCATCTTCCGCGGGGTAATGGCGTCGTTGCCCCCAACCAATCTGCTGCGTAACAACCGGTGCTGGGCATCACCCCGCAGACGGACGATCACGAGCTGTTCGACATGTTCCTGCACTCCCAGGACCGCAGCTACACCGTCGAGGAAATCGGCACCTTCACCGCCGGAGCCGGATTGCGGGTGACCAGCCTGATTCCACTGGCGCAATATGACCCTGCCGGCAGCTGCGGCGACCTCGAATTGCTCAAGCGTCTGGAAGACAAGACCCTGCTGGAACGGGCGGCGGTGGCCGAGGCCATGAACTGCCTGTCGCGCATGCACATGTTCTATGTGGTGCGCCAGGACAACCCGGTGAACGTGCCGAATCCCGCCGAGCCATCCGCCATCCCGGTCTGGCACGACAATTTCACCTTCCCCGCCCAGCATGTCGGCGGCACCTTCCAGTTCGGCAAGAGCCGCGGCCCGGTGGTGTGCCAGATCACGGTGACCCCGGAAATCTCGGCCATCGCGGCCAGGATCGACGGCAAGACCCCGGTGGGTGAAATCCACCGTGCCACCAGGCTGTCGCCCCGCGCATTCGGCGAAGCGCTTTCGGCGCTCTGGGCACTCAACGGCGTCCATTACCTGTTCCTGCGCCGGCCCTGAGCTCCCTCCCCTTGCTTCCGTCTAGCTTGGCGAAACGAGGCGCTGGACCAAGACTTCCCCGCTGCTACACTCGCGAATGGGAGGGGCGGTGCCGCGCCCTAGGGTAGACACTGAGGAGGAAGCAGGGATGAAGTTCACGAACACTCTGGCCGTCGCCGCTTTGGGCATGGTCATGGCGGCCACCGCCGCCCGCGCCGACATCACCGTCGGCCTCGCTGGCCCCATGACCGGTCCCGAGGCGCAGTTCGGCGAGCAGTTCCGCCGCGGCGCGCTCAAGGCCATCGAGGACATCAACGCCAAGGGCGGCGTCAACGGCCAGAAGCTCACCCTCGCCATCGGCGACGACGCCTGCGACCCCAAGCAGGCCCGCTCGGTCGCCGAGGACCTGTCGGCCAAGAAGGCGGCGGTGGTGATCGGCCATTTCTGCTCGGGCTCGTCC
>JAEZFE010000388.1 GCA_023437865.1 Pseudomonadota bacterium
CGACAGGCCCAGGGCCGCCCAATTGGCGGCGCGCGAATCGTCGAGCGTGATGCGATAGGTGCCGGCAGGCAGCTTGGCGGGGAGCGCGGCGAAGGCCCACGGGTCGTCCTCCTCGGCCTGGCCCACGGCGATGCGGGCCAGCGTGCCGTTCTCGCCCGGCACAGCCAGCACCTGCCCGGCCTCGCCGGTGAACCCATTCGCCGTGGCCCAGGCCTGCACCTGAGCCGGCTGGGCGGCAAGCCAAGCGGCGAAACTGGATTTCCGGACGCCTACCAGTTCGACCGCGTCGGCAGCCGCTTCCACCAGATATTCCAACACCGCTCACCTCTTCTTCTTATCAAATCGGCGGAAGGCCAAGCATCGCCCACTTGGCCGCGCAAGGAAAGAGCGCCTTGCGGTTGGGGGCGGCCAAGGCGATCATGCCGCCCGGCCTTTCCCATCAGTTGAGGTTGCCATGACCGCACCCATGACCCTTGTCCTCGGCACTAAGCGGTATTCGTCGTGGTCGCTGCGCCCGTGGCTGGCGGCCAAGGTGGCCGGCCTGGAGTTTGACGAAACCCTGATCACCCTGCGCCAGCCCGAGACCAAGGCCGAGATCCTCAAGCACTCGCCGTCGGGCAAGGTGCCGTGCCTGATCCATGGCTCGCTGACCATATGGGACTCGCTGGCCATTTGCGAATACCTGGCCGAGCTGGTGCCCGGCCTGTGGCCCGAGGATCGCGAGGCCCGCGCCGTGGCCCGCGCCGTCTCGGCCGAGATGCATTCGGGCTTCCCCAATCTGCGCAACGTCTGCTCCATGGACGTGTGCGAGATCACGCCGCTGGCCGAGATTCCGCCCGAGGTCGCGACCGAAATGGAGCGCATCACGGCGCTGTGGAACGATTGCCGCCGGCGCTTCGGTGCGGGGGGGGCGTTCCTGTTCGGCAAATTCTCGGTGGCCGACGCCATGTACGCGCCGGTGGTCAGCCGTTTCACCACCTTCGCCCTGCCCATGGATGACATCTCCAAGGCCTATGCCGACGCCATCTGGGCGCTGCCGGCCATGCAGCAGTGGAAGCAGGCGGCCTGCGTCTAGAGAGCTACTGCCCCAACCCGGAATCGGCGTAGTACTTGGCGGCGCCGGGATGTAGCGGCACGCCCATCTTGGGCAAGGCGGCGGCGTCGAGGTGGATCAGCTTGCCGCGCGGGTTGCCGCGCAGCAGCAGGGTCTGGGTGGACGGATGCCACAGCGCCCGGGTGATGCCGTAGATCAGCTCGGGGCTGGCTTCGGCGGGAGCCACCAGGGCAACCCCGACCTCCAGCGTCTTGACCGGATTGGGCACGCCCTCATACGAGCCGCCGGCGATCTCACCCGCCGTCAGGAACGGATATTGGGCGCGGATGCGTTCGGACTCGCCGCCATCAATGGGCACCAGGGTGATGGGCAGGGTGCGGGCAAGGTCGGCCACGGCGGGCAGAGGCTGACCGTCCATCAGCAGCATGGCGTCGAGCTTCCCCGCCGCCAGCGCCTCGGCCGCCGCCTGGGGTTTCATGGGAGTGAGCTTGACCTGCTTGTCGGTCAGGCCATAGGCATTCATCAGCGTCGTGCCATGCATGGCGGTGGCCGAGCCCGGCTCGCCGAATGACACCCGCTTGCCCTTGAGGTCCCGTACGGTGGCGATGCCGGCATCCTTGCGCGCCACCAGATGAAGGCTTTCCGGATAGAGCATGGCGATGCCGCGCAGGTTCAGCACCGGATTTCCCTTGTAGGGACCCACGCCGTGGCTGGCCCAGAAGGCGATGTCGGCATGGACCAGGGCGGCATCGAGGCGGCGGGCCTTCAGCGCCTCCACATTGGCCGCCGAACCGCCGGTGGACTTGGCTACCGCCACCAGACCCGGCACGCCGCACGAACCGCCGCGATCGCACTCGCGCGACCCCGGCGGGTTGGACAGGGCATTGGCAATCAGGCCGCCGATGGGAAAACGGATTTCACCGGTGGGGCCGGTCCCCAATTGGAAGAAGCGGATTTCCTGGGCCTGAGCTAGCCCCGCGGCCCAGACCAGGGCCGCCGCCAGCAAAAAAGTCAACCTGGGCACCGGGCAACCCCTCATCCATGCACTTGCACCGGTATTATGCCTCAGCGGCACGGGGAAATCACCCGTACGCCGGGCAGCAGGCACTTAAGCCCAGGTAATATCAACATTCGCAGTTCCCCCTCGCCCCAATTCGCGGCAATATACGCGCCGCAACCGTCTTGTAGTTGGGGTTCTATGGACGACGAGTTGAAAGCGATTGCCGACAGCGACATGGACTCCATGTTCGTGCTGCCGTTGTCGATCATCCCGCTGGAAACACCGGCGCTCCAGAGCGCCAAGCTGATCAAGAACGTCCGCCTGAAAAGCGTGGTCGAGATTTTCCAGGACGCCCAGACCGGCTCGGGTCAGGTGGACGTGGAAAGCCTGCCGCGCATGTTCGAGTGGCCGGACAACCAGCTGCACCCCGACCATGCCATCCTGCGCCGCCTGGCGCTGCTGCCCAGCTATGACGTGTATTCACTGCGCATCTCCTTGCGCGAGCACGGCATTCCGGTAAACGACTACTCGGCGCTGAAGCTTTCGCCCGAGAAGGCCGGTGAGCTGACCAAGTACATGCTGATGTTCACCCGCCCGCTGATGAAGCTGATCTATGCGGACGAAGCGGTGAACGTGCAGACCTACGACGACCTGCTCAAGCTGTTCCGCGACCCCGACGTCAAGAAGGCGCGTCAACGGCTGGAGCAGATGGCCCAAAGCCTGAACGTCGAGATCTGGGATGTGCCGCGCTTCCTCGAGGATTACGGCGACACCTTCCTGTCGCTCAGCTATTTCCGCCATTGCCTCGACCGGCTGGAACCCTATTTCACCGCCTGCGTCGACAGCCTGAAGCCGATCCGCTCGCATTTCCAGCTCCGGCAGGACCCCGGGCTGATGAAGAACTGCGATACCATCGAGGACACCATCAACAACATTTCGGCGTCGATCACCGGTCGCCTGGAAGTGTTCGAGAAGCGCACCCGCGAGATGTGGAACAACCTGAATCAGGAGGAATTCCGTCAGGTGAAGGCGCTGATCGAGCGCTACCACGTCACCATCGGCGGCGCCCTGTGCGGCCTGACGGTGAAGATGAATTCGTTCGCCCGCATGTTCCCCCGCCCCAATTCCGGCGGCCCGGTCAAGCGCGCCGACTTCATGGCCAGCGAGATGATTCAGGGCATCGAGCTGATCCGGAACACGGAAAAGCACTACGCGGTGTTGCGCCCGCAGCAGCGGGCGTACGCCTTCCTGTCGGATTGAGCGCTGCCTGGGGGCTATTGGGCCCGCAGGTGGCTGACCACCCACTTGATCCCTGCGGCCTCGGAGGCATCGGCCTTCATGGCTTCGGGGCTGGCGGCGGCGCCGAGCAGGAACGCCACGCCATTGACGACGCGGGCGGTAACCCCGGTCTGCCCCTCAACGCCGAGCGCCCTGCGCAGGGCGTCATCACGGGCGGGATCGGCGGCAAATGCATCGAGGGCGCGGTCTTCGGCCAGCACTAGTTCGTTGAGCACCTCGGTCACGCCGTCCTGGGCGCGGGCGACCTGCTCGGCCTTGCGGCGCTGCTCAGGCTTGATGACGGCGCCCATCAGCAGCACCCGGCCACTCCAGCTTTCCACTGTCACGGCGCGATAGGCGCGACGGTCGAGCTCGGCGATACGGCGGCTCACCTGGGCTTTGATGGCGTCGTCCTGAAGGGCTTGGCTCGCCGAGCGCTCGATGGGGGGCGCCACCGTCACCGGCCCGGCGCTCTCGGTGGTCTGGCAGGCGGCAAGCGCCAGTAGAGCAAGCAGGCCGAGGCGGCGCATCAGGTTTCGGCCTCGTCTTCCGGCAGGCCCTTCGCGGCGCGCGTCCGGCGCCATAGCCAGACGCCCAGGACGGTGGAGGAGACGAACAGCAGGGCTGACAGGCTCCACGTCAAAGCCTTGTCCAGCTCGAAACCGGCACCGGCGAGGACGAACACGATGGTCTGCGGCACATAGCCGACCAGCGAGCCGGCGAAAAACGGCAGGACGCGCACCCCCGACACCCCAGCGGCGACGTTGGCGGTGCCGTTGTGCGACACCGGCGACAGCCGCAGGATGATGGCCATGGTGAATTCGTTGCCGGCGAGGAAGGAATCGATGCGGGCAATCTTGTCGGGGAAGCGGCGGCCAAGCGCATCGCGGGCGATGAACCGCGCGTAGTAGAACGTGACCAGCGAGCCCAGCAGGGTGGAGAGCAGCGCCAAGGCCGTTCCCATCCACGGGCCGAAGGCATAGGCAGCACCGAAGGCGATTGCCTGGCGCGGCAGGCCGATGGCGACCACCACGGCGCCTACCAGCAGGAACAGCGCCTCGCCGTATAACCCCTGTTGGCCGCGCACCGCTTGGTCCACCCAGCCGGTGTTGAGCATGGACTTGATGCCCACCACCTCGAACAGCCAGCCCACCGCCACCATGGTGGCGATCAGCACCAGCCCGCGCAGGATCACGCGGGGGTCGAGCAGAGGATGGCGCTTCCGCTGGCTCACGACCGGGATTCGACGACCGGGTTGCGCGAGCGCCGCATCAGCCACATGACCCCCAGCAGGTCGGGAATGCCGACCAGGCCGCGCTTGAGGTTGCTGTAATTGGACTGGCCGGCGCCGCGTGGGCGGTGATTGACCTTGACCGAGACCACGCTGCCGCCGGCCCGGATGGTCAGCGCCGGCAGATAGCGGTGCATGTGGTCGAAGCGCGGCAGGTCGAGGAACAGATCGCGGGTGAACAGCTTGGACCCGCAGCCGGTATCGGGCGTGTCGTCCTTGAGCGCCGAGGCGCGGATGGCGTTGGCGATCTTCGACGCCCAGCGGCGCGACGAAGTGTCGCGGCGATTGGCGCGCCAACCGGCGATCAGCAGCTTGGCCCGCGTCGTCTCCGGTTCGGCCCGCCAGCGCTCGATCATCTTGGGGATGTCGGCCGGATCGTTTTGACCGTCGCCATCCAGCATGGCGATCAGCGGCGCCCGCGCGGCCTTGACCGCGGTGGCGATGGCTTGGCTCTGGCCGCAGGAGAAGCGGTGGCGCAGGCTGCGCAGGCGCGGGAAGCGCTGCTTGGCCTCGATCAGCTTCTGGGGGGTGGTGTCGGTCGACCCATCATCCACATAGATGATCTCGAACTCCACCTTGCCCTCCAGGGCAGCGTGGATCTCCTCGACCAGCGGGAAGATGTTCTCGGCCTCGTTCTTGACGGGGACGACGACAGCGATTTCCGGGGCGATTTCCGGGACGGCGGAGGACATGCTCAAAGGACCTTAACTGCGCACTCGGCCTATCTAAACCCGCGAGGGCCGCCAGGGGAAGGGCTGGCCTCAGGCCAGACCCTGGCGCCCCATCTCCAGGAACTTCTCGCGCCGGCGGGCCCGCAGCACGCCGCCGTCCACGCCGCCGAACTCACGCAGCTGCGCATCGATGGCGGTGGACAGGGTCTGCATGGTGAGGTCCGGATTGCGGTGCGCGCCACCCAGCGGCTCGGCCACCACCTGGTCGATGATCCCCAGCTTGTGCAGGTCCTGGGCGGTCAGCTTCAGCGCCTCGGCGGCGTCCTTGGCGTTCTCGCCCGAGCGCCACAGGATCGACGCGCAGCCCTCGGGGCTGATCACCGAATAGATGGCATGCTCCAGCATCATCACCGAATTGCCGTCGGCCAGCGCGATGGCGCCGCCCGAGCCGCCCTCGCCGGTGACGACGGCCACGTTCGGCGAGCTGAGCAGCAGGCACTTCTCGGTTGAGCGGGCGATAGCCTCAGCGACGCCCCGCTCCTCGCTGGCGATGCCTGGATAGGCGCCGGCGGTGTCGACGAAACTGACCACCGGCAGGTTGAACCGCTCGGCCAGCTCCATCAGCCGGATCGCCTTGCGGTAGCCTTCAGGCCGGCCGTAGCCGAAGTTGTGCTTCACCCGGGTGACGGTGTCGCGGCCCTTCTCGTGGCCCATGACCACCACCGGACGCCCGCGGAATCGGCCGAGCCCGCCGAGGATCGCCTGGTCGTCCGCGAACTTGCGGTCGCCGCGGAGCTCCACGAACTCATCGATCAGGCTGGCGACGTAGTCGACGAAGTGCGGACGCTCCGGGTGACGGG
>JAEZFE010000425.1 GCA_023437865.1 Pseudomonadota bacterium
GATCAATGGCGAGGTGAAGGTGCATGCCGATTTCTTTCACGGCCAGGTGTCGACCATCAACTCGGACCGCGACCACGGCTTCATCCTCACCAATACCGGCACCCAGCTCTATTTTCACCGCAACTCGCTGATGGAGGGCGATATGGACGACCTGGAGCCCGGCCAGGCGGTCCATTACGTCGAGGGCACGGGTGACACCGGGCCGACGGCGGCCAAGGTGTGGCTGGTGGGCTCGAGCCAGTAGGAAAGGCAGGCAAGAAAAAGGCCCCCTCCCCGAGGGGGAGAGGGCCGCAAGTCCGGCGGGGTTGGCGGCGTCCCAAACGGGGCGCCGTTCCCCACTCGCTTGTGATTAGTGGGCCACCGCCTCGGCGGCGCCGAGACCGGTCTCGGAGCGCACGCGCTGGTGGGCGAAGGCCGCGCGGTCGATCCTGGCGCGCTCGCTGTTATCGAGCAGCGAGAACAGCCAGATGCTGGAAAACGCGATGGTCATCGAGAACAGGGCGTAGTGCTCGTAGGGGAAGATGGGGGCCTTGTTGCCCAGCACCTGCACCCACACCGCCGGGCCCAGCACCACGAAGCTGACCGCCGAGATCAGGCCCAGGAAGCCGCCGATGAAGGCGCCGCGGGTGGTCATCTTGCTCCAGAAGATCGACAGCAGCAGCACCGGGAAATTCACCGACGCCGCCAGGCCGAAGGCCAGCGAGACCATGAAGGCGATGTTCTGGTTCTCGAACAGCAGGCCGAGCACGATGGCCAGCACGCCGAGCACGATCACCGCGATACGGCCGACCAGCATCTCCTCACGCTCGGTAGCGTGGCCCTTCTTGATGACGCGGGCATAGAGGTCGTGGCTGACCGCCGAGGCGCCGGCCAAGGCCAGGCCCGACACCACCGCCAGGATGGTGGCGAAGGCCACCGCCGAGATGAAGCCCAGGAACACGTCGCCGCCGACCGCCTTGGACAGGTGGATGGCCGCCATGTTGCCGCCGCCGATGATCTTGCCGGCCGCGTCCAGGTATTCGGGGTTGGTGCCGACGATGGTGATGGCCGAGAAGCCGATCATGACCGCCAGGATGAAGAAGTAACCGATGAAGCCGGTGGCGTAGAACTCCGACTTGCGGGCCGCCGTGGCATCGGGAACGGTGAAGAAGCGCATCAGGATATGCGGCAGGCCGGCCGGGCCGCACATCAGGGCCAGCGACAGCGAGATGGCGGTCAGCGGGTCCGAGATGGACGAACTGGGGGCCAGGATCTTGGTGCCGGCCTTATGGTTGGTCACCGCGGCGCTCATCAGGGCTTCGGGGTTGAAGCCGAACTTGATCAGCGACAGCGCCACCAGCACGGTGCAGCCGCCCAGCAGCAGGCAGGCCTTGATGATCTGCACCCAGGTGGTGGCCAGCATGCCGCCGAAGGTGACGTAGGCCATCATCAGCACGCCGACCAGCACTACCGCATAGGCGTAATCCAGGCCGAACAGCAACTGGATCAGCTTGCCGGCGCCGACCATCTGGGCGATCAGGTAGAACACCACCACGGTCAGGGCGCCGGTGGCGGCCAGCGAGCGGATCGGGGTCTGGCCCAGGCGGTAGCTCGCCACGTCGGCGAAGGTGTACTTGCCCAGGTTGCGCAGGCGCTCGGCGATCATGAACAGGATCAGCGGCCAGCCGACGGTCCAGCCGACGGTGTAGAATACGCCGTCCACGCCCTTGCCGAACACCATGCCGGAAACGCCCAGGAAAGCGGCCGCCGACATATAGTCGCCGGCGATGGCCAGGCCATTCTGAAAGCCGGTGATGCCGCCGCCGGCGGTGTAGAAGTCGCTGGCCGAGCGGGTGCGCTTGGACGCCCAATAGGTGATGCCCAGGGTTCCCACCACGAACAGCAGGAACATGGCGATGGCCATGTAATTGGTCTGAGCCTTCTGCACGGCGCCGTCGATGGCGCCGCCGGCGGCCAGCGCCTGCATGGGCAGAAGGGCCGCCACGGCCAGGGCGGAAGCGAGCAGGCGGCTCATCGGGTGGTTTCCTCGATCAGGGTGCGGTTGAGGGCGTCGAACTCGCCATTGGCGCGGCGCACATAGACGCCGGTCATCAGGAAGGCGAAGGCCTGGATGGCGAAACCGGCCAGCAGACCGAAGCACCAGGCCGAGCCCTCGGCGATCGGGGACTGGAATACGGCCGGAGCCATGGTCGCCATCGCCACGTAGCTGTAATAGACCCCCAGCACGATGACCGAGAGGATCAGTGCGAAGCGGTTTCGCTTCTTCATCAGCTCAGCGAATTTAGGGTGGGCGACCACCCGGTCGTAGGTCTTGTCGGACATTGGGAATTACCCCTCTTGGACGTCTGCAAATGCGAAATTTGCAGCTGGCAATACCGCAAAACGCATAGGGGTAAAAGGAAAATAAAATTATCGCGCTCCTGGTTTATCGAGGTGTCGTTGCGCACGCTTATGATCGCGTCAAGCAAGTGTGCGAAATAATCGTTCCGTCGATGATGTCGGACGAGAATATCCTTCCCGGCAGGGGTGGCGGCTAAATTGCCGTGCCTCGGTTGAATGGAACGCCATTGGGCGGTGACTGTGCCTGCTCCTTGCGCGTAAGAAGTTTATTGCGCCGCATCAAGGTCTGAGTGGGTGAGGTAAAGCGGGCAAGGCGATTCATCTTGCCGGGAGGGCTACCCTTGGGTGCGGGAAAATCCCCACCCGGTAGGGTTGGTTAGAGCGATTCTCGCGCGGGGATGACAGGGTGTGCGCGGGCGGCTAAGCTGCCTCATCCTTCCGAGAGGTCGCATGAAATCGCTTGCCGCCATCGCTGTGGTTGCCGCGCTTGCCGCCGGGCCCGCCTTCGCGTCTGAGTGGCCGGCGGCGCGCACCGCCACGTCGGCGGCGCGGTTGGGCACTCACCCCGACCTGACCCGGCT
>JAEZFE010000547.1 GCA_023437865.1 Pseudomonadota bacterium
CTGAAGCGCCCGAGCATCAATAACAACCCCCAGCTTCTTTGCAACTGAACACCACGTATCGATAAAAAATTCGTTGAACTCCGAAAGAGATGCAGTCGGCGGGATGAAAAATAGAAAATGATTATGCGGATGCCACGAGTTTATCCAATGGTGACTCGTCTCATTGTTCCAAACGTATTCGACCTTAATGGCACCTACATATCTTCGACGAATGATCGCAAGAACCTTTGATTTCACAGCATCCAAACGCCCTTTAACCATCGCCAATGCTTCACCCCGTTTGTGAGGCACCGTTCCAAGGCACATAGAGATTGCGTATCCTCGAGCTATAAAGTCCCGACAGGCTGCCGATACGGCCTCTCGATCAGCCGCCGCCGCCCGCGCGGCGCACAGAGGGCAGCACCAAACCGAGCCGCACCGAAAGACGCCACGCACCGACAGGTCGCGGCCATCGAATCGGACTGACGCCTCCGCTCGCTCGGCGGCTCCAGGCACCTCTTTGATGCGCGCAAGACAGTGAACGACCGATGATCGGGTCTCGATCTCGGCTCCGGTTTGCCTATCAATAACGTGAATGCGTGGAGCGAGCTCGCGCGCCAACGGCATCAGTGCCAGGAGATCCCTCTCCCTCGCACGTGTATTGTCGGCAGAATCTGCAGATGGTATAGTCATTCTCGGTTCCCGGCTTTAGAAGCCGGGCCTTCTGGGCTTCCCTCCCGCTGTCGGCCAAGACATTTTGCGGGATGGTCGCCGGGGACCAACAAAACAGCCTGCCCCGATGGGCGGGCTGTTTTGCATTCTACCCCCAAAGCGCGTATCGCGACAAGAATACCGGAAATCGTTGATTATCAATGACTATGGTGTTTGCGCTATACTAGACACTATTATTTCTGACAACGCAGCAAATGTCCTAGATCCACCTCGGGCTGGATGGCATCGACCGCGCGCCGAAGAAACTTCACGCTGATGCGCTTTGTGTAGGTTCGCTCGCCCTCGGATTTTTCATCCGCAGCGTGCCCCATCAGAGAATCGATCCATATGTCTCGCAATTCGGCCTCAGTGTTGGCGAGCATAGTCCGCACGCTGTGGCGGAAGGAATGGAAGCAAGTCTTACGCCCGACGCCCAGCGCGGCCTTGTGCTTGCTGAATTTTCGGCTGAACTCAGTGGATAGCTTCTTGTCTGGCCCACTCGGATTGAGGTCGGGAAAGAGCCGGTAGCAATGGGATCGGCGCCGCCGCTCCACCAGCCCCAGCAGCCCGAGCTCAGCGAGCCGCGAATGAATAGGGACAACCCGCTCGCCAGCCTCTGTCTTGGGCGTCCAGTCCGGGTGCTCCTGCAGCACAAAACAGGGCAGGCCGTCGATTTCCTGAATGTCCTCAATGGTTCTCAGCCGGGCGATCTCCTCGACGCGCATGCCTGAATGGAGGGCAATGAGCGGCAACCACCAGAAAGCTGCATCTCGATCCGCATCCGGCGCCATGTACCAGTCGGAGGTGAACAGCCTCCTCAAATCTTCAGGAGACCAGTCGTCACGCTTTTTTCGGCTGGATTTCGTGCCGGGAAAGCTAAATCCAGAAAAGATCGTTCCATCGACATGGCCGCGCGTCTCCAGCCACTTCCAATACTGGTTGAGAGCGGAAAAGTGCCGCTTCGCCGTCTTCATCGTCAGGACCGGCTTACGGTCAACCTTGTTCCGCTCGATCAACTCCAGCGCCGATGTTCCGCCGCCGTCCTTGCTGTGAGAGGCGGGTAGCTTCAGCACCTGGTCACGGAAGTGGCCAGCGTCGGCCTTCGTATATTCGCGGACGGGCTTCAGGCCGACGATCTCCGTCCAGAGCCGGAAGGTAGCCCGTGCTTGGGCTGCTGACTGGTTCGACCAAGGGCGGTGGTCTGGGGCGGCTCGCTGTTTGTCAGCCAGGAACGCATCGGTATTGGCGTCGAACAACGGCGATTCCTTGGCCTCAGGCGCTTTCACGCCGGCACCATCGCGCAATGCCTCCATCAATGCCTTGTTGGTCGCCCGCGTCTCAGCCAGCCGACCGCCAATTCGCTGCACGCCGGCGGCCGACGCCTTCGCCCTCGCCAGCAAGTCATTCAGCACCTTGGCCTGTTCGGCCTCATGCTCCAACTGCCGGTGGACAATCTTGAGTTGCCAGAGCTCTCGCTTTGCCTCGGCGTCGTCCATATCCCCTGCCCGATCAAATAGGCCCTGGGATAAGGCATATAGCAGGCACGCGCGGGCGCGGGCCACCTGCTTCACCGAGGTGTTGAGACTGATCCAGATTTCGGAGAGCCCGAGAGCCGCCTTCAGACGCTCCGGGACGCGCCTGCGGAAGTGATAAACCGTGCCTTGAAGGGCCAGCATTCCAGCACCGTGGGGTAGCGGTGTGGAGTATTACTCCACAAACCGAGTTCCAGCGCTGCTAAGTCATTGATTTCAAAAGGAAATGGCTGGGGGACTAGGATTCGAACCTAGACTGGCGGAGTCAGAGTCCGCTGTCCTACCGTTAGACGATCCCCCAGCAGGCGGCTGCTTGCCGGTGCGAGCGGCGGGCGTTAAGGCCGGGCCGTCGCGAGAGGCGCACCTTCTACCAAAGACCTTGGGGTTTGTGAAGGGAAAAATTGCACCCTTGCGCTCTTTCGGGAGGAGCCTTGCGCAAAATGACATTTTTCTTGGGGGCGGAAGCAGCGCGCGGGTAACATCGGGGTTTGGCACGCCCCTGGCCCAATCGCGAGTTCCCGTTGAGCTTCGTACCGTCTCTGCATCCGCCGCCTGGCGCCCCCATCTATGCCGCGCTCGACCTTGGCACCAACAATTGCCGCATGCTGGTCGCGCGTGCGTTGCCACGCGGGTTCCGGGTCATCGATGCGTTCTCGCGCATCACCCGGCTGGGCGAGGGGCTGACGGCGAGTGGACGGTTGAGCGAGGAGGCCATGGCGCGCACGGTGGCGGCGCTGAGAACCTGCGCCGACAAGATGGCGAGGAACCGTGTTTCCCGCGCCCGCCTGGTGGCCACCGAGGCCTGCCGCCGCGCCGTCAACCACGCCGAGTTTGCCGCCCGCGTCGAGGGCGAGACCGGGCTGGCGCTCGACATCATTTCGGCCCATGAGGAGGCCGGGCTCGCCTTGGCCGGCTGCGCATCGCTGATGCGGCCCAGCGTGCCGTGGGCACTGGTGTTCGACATCGGCGGCGGCTCCACCGAGTTGGTCTGGGTCCGCAACGGCGGCTCGGGCCGCGAGGTGCTGGGCGTCCAATCGCTGCCGGTCGGGGTCGTCACCCTGGCCGAGGAGATGGGCGAGCGGCTGAATTCGACGGAAGGTTACGCCGAGGCGGTGGCCGATATCAGCTTGCGGCTGGCCAATTTCGAAGCGCGCCACGGAATTTCGGAACACCTGGCCGGCGGCCTGGTGCAGATGCTGGGCACCTCGGGCACGGTGACCACCCTTGCGGCGCTGCATCTCAATCTGGACCGCTATGAGCGCGCGCAGGTGGATGGCGTGGACCTGCATTTCGACGACATTGCCGCCGTCACGGCGCAGCTGGCCGCCATGAGCACGGCCGAACGCGCTCGCCACCCCTGCGTCGGCCCCGAGCGGGCCGATCTGGTGCTGCCCGGCTGCGCCATCCTGGAAGCCATGTGCCGATTGTGGCCGATGGCATCGCTGCGGGTCGCCGATCGCGGCGTGCGCGAGGGCGTGCTGCTGGCCATGATGGACGAGGACGCCAGACGCCCCGCCGCAGCGGGGTAAAGGATAATATTGTTGGGTGGACCGGTCCACCTGCCCACCGGGCCAGATTTAGGAACCACGATGACGAAGACCACCAAATCGAGCAGCGGCCGCGGCTCGGGCAGCCGTATGATGTTCGAGAAGGTCAAGACGGCCAAGAAGCGCAAGCCGTCCTCGACCCGCTGGCTGCAACGCCAGCTCAACGACCCCTATGTGCACGAAGCCCGCCGCCTGGGCTACCGCTCGCGCGCCGCCTTCAAACTGGTCGAGTTGGACGACAAGTTCCACTTCCTGAAGACCGGCCTGCGCGTGGTCGATCTGGGCGCCGCCCCCGGCGGCTGGACCCAGGTGGCGGTAAGCCGCGTCGGCCCCAAGGGCAAGGTGGTCGGCATGGACATCCTGGAATACGACCCGGTGCCCGGCGCCATTTCCATGCAGGGCGACTTCCTGGCCGACGATTCGCCCGACCGCCTGAAGGAAGCGCTGGGCGGCCCCGCCGACGTGGTGGTGTCGGACATGGCGGCGCCGACCACCGGCCACCCGCCCACCGACCATCTGCGCATCATCGGTCTGGTCGAGGTAGCGCTGCACTTTGCCATGGAAGTGCTGACCCCCGGCGGCACCTTCGTCGCCAAGGTGTTCCAGGGCGGTACCGAGCGGACGCTGCTGGACATGCTGAAGAAGAACTTCACTACCGTCCGCCATGCCAAGCCGCCAGCCAGCCGCAAGGAATCGGCAGAGACCTATGTGGTGGCGACCGGGTTCAAGGGGCTGGCTGAGGACGAGGCGGAAGAGGAGGCCTGACGGCTTCACCCGTCCTCGGCCACTGATCGTGCGCCAGCCGGGCGCAAGCTTAATGCGCCAACATCCCGCTGAGATGGGTTTCCAATTCTCGCGGAGTGGCCTTGCTGAGGTTCTTCGGCACGGCCCCGACCACTCTGGCGCGGGTGCCGGGCGCCAGCGTGTCCGCCAGTTCGGTCAGCACCGGCTGAGGACCGACCAGCACCAGGTGGCGGAACAGGGCGCCGCGGGCGGCACGATCGAGCTGGCTGGCCAGGCGGCCGGCAAAGCAGCGGCCCGAATCGGGCAGACCGAAGCCCAACACGGGTTCCAGCAGGTAGGCGGGCGCATCGCACTGGAAGAATTGGGCCC
>JAEZFE010000557.1 GCA_023437865.1 Pseudomonadota bacterium
GGGTAGAGCAGGGTGCCTTCGATGTTGATGTTGTCGTCGATGCGGGTGCTGACCCGCTCGTCGATTTGCTCCAGGCGCTTGGCGACGTCGGGAAAGCGCTCCGTGAAGGCGCGCATGTTTGTCTCGAACAGCGCGGCTGCGGTGTCGGCCAAGGCGGTTTCAGTCATGTGGGGTCCTATTGGAACAGCTGGCGGCAGGCCTGCCAGAGGTCTTGCGCGCGCGCCTCGGGATCGAACACCGGCGACGCGGCCAGGCGGTCGCGAATAGTGTTGCGGAAGGATTGGCGCCGCCCGGCATCGGCCCAATGCTTGGCCTGCAGGGCGAAATCAGCGGGTGAGGCGGCGACCAGTTCGCCCAGGCCGGCATGGCTGAACAGGCTGGCGATGGTGGAGGTGCCGCGTCCGGGCAATTGGGGTGCCAGCACCGGCAGACCGCCCCACAGGGTATCGACGGCGCGCTGGGGCTGCACCGCGCGGGGGGGCAGCAGCGCCACGTCCACCTCGGACCAGAATTCTGCGCCATTGGCGGCGGAGATCAGGTCGATGCGATGGGCGACGCCGAAATTGCCGAAGAGGTCGGTCAGGTGCTGGACCGCCTTGGGGTCCTTCAAGCCGTTGCCGCGCAGCACTAGCATGCTGTTGGGCGCGGCCAGCAGAACTTCGGCCCACCACGCGGCAGTCTCCGCGGTCAGTTGGCGGCGAGATACGTCGGCACCGAAGGTCAGTTGGGTACGTTCGGCGGTGTCGTAATAGGGCAGTTCGGCCGAAGGCAGGCTGGCGAGCACGGTGCCGAACTTCAGCTCAATGGGGCGGCTGGCTGGCTTGGGGCCTGGGCAGGCCTCCAGAACCGCATCGGTGAAATGGCCGTCGATGGCGGCCATGCCGGTGCCGTAGGGCGTGTTGCGCCATAGCACCTGGCGCGGCGCGCATCGCCCGCCCAGCGCCGCCAGGCTGAGCGGCGACAGAAAGCCGGCAGTATCGACGATCAGGTCCGGGCTTTCGGCGCAAAGCATGTCGGCGATGGTCTCGGCATCCATGCCGGTCAGGTCGTACCATTCCGACACGGTGTGCTGGAACTCGATGTTGCCGGGGTCGGCCAAGGTGCCGTAGCCGTAGCCTACCAGCCGGAATTCCTTGGGATTGGCGCGGCTCAATATCTGGGCGAAGAAATCGCCGCTGCTGGTACCGGGAAGTTCACACAGCAGCAGGCCCACATTGAGGGGCGCCGGCAGCCCATCGGGTGCGGCAGAGGCCTCGCGGGACGTGGTGGCGAAGCGCTCACCCCAGGCGACAGCCAGCGTCTGAACCTCGGCGGGGGCAATCAGCGGTGCGTCGTCCAGATCGTGGATCTGGCGGGCGGCGATCACCGCATCGTCGGGCGCCAGCGCGGTGGCGCGCTGGTGAACCGCGCGCGCCTGGTCGAACGCACCCGCATTCGCCAGTTCGGTGGCCAGGGCCGAAACCAGATCGGCGCTCTTGGAGCGGCGGTGCACGGTGCCGCGCAGCCAGTCGCAGGCGCCGCCATGGTCGGCCTGAACCGAGCGGCACATGGCGACCATCAGCATGGCGTCTTCGTCATCGGGGAAGAAATAAAGGTGCTGGCGCAGGAAGTTCTCGGCTAGAGCCAAATCGCCGCGGCCGATGGCCACTTTGGCGCGGTTGACCAGCTTGTCCTGCTCGACGGTCTTCAGGACCTGGGCGAAGTCCGGATAATAGGCGGGTTGTAGCGCCTTTAGGTCCTCGCGCGCCGGCAGGGTGACCGCGAACTTAGCATAATACAGCGCGGTGTTGATGTCGCCCGCAAGGCCGTGGGCAATGGCGATCAGATCGGCGCATTCGGCGAAAGCATCGGCGCCGGCCACCGCGCGGGTCGCCAGCGCGGCGGCTTCCGCCAACTCGTTTTGCGCGTAGGCGGCCAGCGCCAGGACGTAGAGGGTGGCGGCGGTTTCCTCCCCCGAAATCTGGATGCGTTGGTGGTACTGCTCCCGCAACGCCTCCCACTGGCCGGCCTGGGCTAGTGGCAGGATATCTTCCAAAAGGGCTTCCGGCGAGATCACGGGGGTGGAATTCATGCAGACAATCCCTGGATCGCCTTCACCGGCTGGGGCTGCGCGGCCGGGGCGTCCTTGGCGGCACCCTCGGCGGCGGGCTCGGCATAGAGGCCGCCGGCGAGCTGGCGGTTGATGTTGATCAGAGAGCCCAGCATCTCGGGCTGCGGCGCGCCCAGGAAGGTCACCGTGTGGCGATCGACGAAATTGGCCAGGGTGAGGACGTTGGCGCGAATTTCCTCCGGCACCGGGCAATCGGGCTCCAGCAGGTCGGCCTGGAAGATGGTCCACAGGCGCCAGTTGAGCCGGACAGCCGCAACCATTTCGTCGGTATTGCCGGAATCTTGGGCGGACTTCATGCGCAGGGCAGCCTGGGTCAGCGCCCACGCCTCGGTGTTCCGCGGTGTGCCCGCTTCCGGCACGCGGTTGTAATTGCTGAGCAATTCACGGGTAGACATTGCTTCTGTACCTCCGTCCTGAGGCGGTCATGCCGTAAGGCGCAAGGTCGAGGTCGTCCTCTGACCCGGGGGGTATTTGGCAGGGGGCAAGGCGCCCTGGACCACCTTCGGTATTCTAGGCGGCATTTATTAATGATCGCTGAAGGGCGCCGACCCAGGTTATGGCGGCCAAAACGAAAGAAGGCGGGAAGGTTTCCCTTCCCGCCTTCAATCGGAGAGCTGTACTGCTTAGCGGAACAGCTGCAGGATGCCCTGTTCGGACTGACCAGCGAAAGACAGGGTCTTGATGCCCATCTGCTGGCGGGTCTGCAGAGCGAGCAGGTTCGCGCCTTCCTCGTTGGTGTCGGCCAGGGTCAGCTTGCCCGAGCCTTCCTTCAGATTATTCACATAATCCTTGGTGAAGTCGAGGCGGGTCTGGAGAATGGAGACCGAGGTACCGAAATTGGACGCCTTCGCGTTCAGAGCGGCGATGGTCGCATCCAGACGTTCGATGGCCTTGTTGATGCTCGAGTTCAGCTTGTTCTGGTTGGACACCAAGCTGATCTTGTAGCCCGACAGGCGGCCGGTGACGCCCAGTCCGCTGAGCTTGATCGTCGAGATCTTCGAGGCGCTGGAGACCTGAAGGCCGATGGCGGAGCCGTTGGAGGCCTTCACATAGAGCTTGGAGGCCAGGATGTTGACACCCTTGACGTCCAGCTTCGACTCGCTCTTTTCAGAGAAGGCGACGGTGAGGCTCGAGCTCGAGCTGTTCAGCAGGTTCAGGCCCTGGTACGACGCGTCGCGGACCAGCTTTTCAACCTGATACATCAGCTGCTGGATCTGGCCGTGGGCGGCCTTGCGCTGAGATTCGGTCTGCGAGCGGGCAGAGTCAAGAATACCCTTAAGGTTCTTGACCAAGCTGGCGGCGCTGGTGGTGGCAGCGACGGTGACCTTCAGGGCAGACACACCCTGGTCGATCTTGTCCTTGCGCTGGGTCAGGTCGTCGGCGCGGTCGGTCAGCGACTTCGCCTGGAAGTAGCGCACCGCGTCATCAATGGCGGAGCTGACGGCCAAGCCGGTGGACAGGCGCTTGTTGGTGGTGTCGACGCCAGCCTGAGTGTTCTGCAGGGCGAGCAGGGAGCTGCGATAGGCGGTGCCGAGGGTGATATCAGCCATGGTACGTACTCCGGTTTCTGGAGAGTGGAGCCAACCGATTCTGGTTAGCTATGGTGGTAGGCTAATGCTATTTCGTGGATGCTGTCAAGGGGTAAGTGCTCGGCTGAGCCGGCGGCTAGCTTACGGCCAGCAGTTCGTGCAGGCGGCCTTCGTCCAGGAAGTCCGGATTGGTGTCGCTGGCGTAGCGGAAATCCTCGGCCACCGGCGCGCCCGTGATGCCCGTGGCGGCCTTGAAGTGGATGGACGGCTTGATGATGTAGCGGTCATCCAGTTCCACGGTGTCGCGGGCGTGATCCTCGGTGACCATGGCCTCATGCAGCTTCTCGCCGGGGCGGATGCCAATGATTTCGGTGCGCAGGCCCGGTGCGATGGCGCGGGCCAGGTCGATCATGGACATGCTGGGGATCTTGGGGATGAACACCTCGCCGCCCTTCATGACCGGCAGGCTGGACAGCACGAAATCGACGCCCTGCTGCAGGGTGATCCAGAACCGGGTCATGCGTGGGTCGGTGATGGGCACCGAGGTGGCGCCCTCGGCGACCAGGCGCTTGAACAGCGGGACCACCGAGCCGCGCGAGCCGACCACGTTGCCGTAGCGCACCACCGAGAAGATGGCGCCGCCCTCGCCGGCCAGGTTGTTGGCGGCGACGAAGATCTTGTCCGAGGCCAGCTTGGTGGCGCCGTACAGGTTGATGGGGTTGACCGCCTTGTCAGTGGACAGGGCGATGACCCGCTTCACGTCGCTCTTGATGCAGGCCATCACCAGGTTCTCGGCGCCGCCGATATTGGTGTGGACGCATTCGGTGGGGTTGTACTCGGCGGCCGGCACGTGCTTGAGGGCGGCGGCGTGGATCACCGTGTCGATGCCGCGCACCGCCATGGTCAAGCGCTCGCGGTCGCGGACGTCGCCGATGAAGTAGCGCAGGCAGGGGTAATCTGCCGGCGAGAAGGTCTGCGCCATCTCGTATTGCTTGAGTTCATCGCGCGAGAAAATGACAAGGCGGCGGGGCTTGAAGCGCTCCAGGATGGTCTTGACCATGCGCTGGCCGAACGAGCCGGTACCGCCGGTGATCAGGATCGATCCGCCGTTCAGGTCCACCTTGCCGCTTGCCTTCGTGTTGCCGATCATCCGCTATGGCTCCTCGACCCGTTTCCATTACCGATGGTCGCACCCTAGGCGAAAAGGCTTACCCCAATCTTAAGATTTGCTCCCTGCAGCCCGGATGCGCGCGCCTCTGTTCTTGCCTGTGCGGCTGTGCTAGCCTGATGTTTGGTAAAGTAGGCTTTGGTGCTGAGGGCGTCATGAACATCTTCTCGACCACGAATGTCTCGTCGGTGTTTGGGTTGGTCGGCACCAGCGCAACCGCCTCCAATATCGCCCAGATCGTCGGCGCGCAGGAGCAGAAGCGCCTGCAGCAAAAGCTCACCGCGCTGGGCGACAGCTATGCGCCTCAGTTCCGCGAAATGGACAGCCGACTGGCGTCGCTGCAGACGCAGCAGCAGAAGGCCGCCGAGGGGGCCAGTTCGCTCAAGGCGGCGAAGAGCAGCTTGCTCGCCCTCAATGGTCTGTTCGAATCCATGACCGATGTGCTGAAAGAGGCGGCCGATCCGGCCAATACCGCCTATGCCGCCCAGTCCTTCCAGTCCAAGATGATCACCCTGCGCAACATGACGGTCAGCAGCCCCGGCAATATGCTCTCCGGCCCCGATCAGCGCATCGCCTACGAGGTCGGCACCAACGGCGCCGAGGTGGTGTTCTACGGCCAGAACATGGGGTCGTCCTACACCATCGTCGCCAGCGACAACCATGTGTGGGCGCCGAACGAGGGCGGCACGGCGCTGGTGGCCTATGATTCGTACCCGGACAAAACCGCCGGCGCCAGCTCGGGCTTCTTCGGCGGAACGGTGCTGAACTCGCTGAACGGCAGCGCCGTCGATTTCACTGTCGGCAAGAACGGCGGCGCGCCGCAGACGCTGACCGGCACCTTTGCCAGCAAGGGCGTGGGGCTGCTGGATTCCTGGCTCTATGACGAGTTCGCCACCGCCGCGGGCCGCGCCCGCGCGGCGGCCGATCTCAAGGCCGCCCAGGCCGCGGTCACCGCCGAGAGCTACCGCTATGACTTCGGCATCACGGTGGCCGAGTACCACAGCTCCAAGCTGGACCTCGAAATCAGCGTGCTCAGCAACAAGCAGACCGAGCTGACCGAGGAGCAGGCCCTCAAGGCCGCCGATCTGCAGGAGAAGTTCAAGCAGACCCAGGCGGCGCTGTCGCTCGCCTATCAGGGCGCCGCCACAGCCGGCATCCAGATAGTCGGTCTACTGCCGACTGCCGGCTCTTTGCTGACGTCCGCCGCTCCCACGTCGGAGCTTATCGACATTTTCGCCTAGATGAGCGTGGGCATCCGCATCGAAAAGGCGACGGCGGACGATGCCCGCGACATCTGGTTGTGGCGCAACGATGCACAGACGCGCGCCATGTCGCTGACGGCAGGCGAGGTGTGCTGGAATTCGCACAGCGCGTGGTATGCGGCGGCGCTGGTCAATCCCAGCAGGGTCTTGTTTATCGGCACGCTGGCCGGCGAAAAGGTCGGGCTGTGCCGCTTCGACGTCAGCGAGGACGGGGAGAGTGCCGAAGTCGGCATCAACCTGAATCCGGCCATGCGGGGGCGGCGATTGTCCGCCGCGCTGCTGTCGCGGGCCATCACGGAGTTCCGCAAGGAAAGGCCCGCCTTTCTCACCGCCACCATCAGGAAAAGCAACAGCGCCAGTATCAAGTGCTTCTGCCGTTGCGGCTTTTCGCTCCAGCGCGCCGACGCCGAGTGCAATTACTATGTGCTGGGCGCTCTTCCTTCCCCGACAGAACATTCTTAACCATCTTTGGATTCAACTGGCGCCATGGATAGGACAGCTTTGTTCCGCGCCGATGCGTCGCCCCGTTTGGGGGCGGGCCATGTCATGCGCTGCCTGACGCTGGCCGATGCCCTGGCGTCGCGCGGGTGGCGCTGCGCGTTCGATAGCGCCGAGGGCACCGAGGCCATTGTGCCTGCGGTGCGCCGCTACATGACGTCCGTCACCGGTCCGATGGACCTGGTGGTGGTGGACCATTACGGCCTGGATGCCGCGTATGAACGTGGCTGGCGAGACCGCGCCCGCCGCATCCTCATCATCGACGACCTGGCCGATCGACACCATGAGTGCGACCTGCTGCTCGATCAGACCTGGGGGCGTGGGGCAGGGGATTACGCTGGCCTGGTTCCCGCCCATTGCCGCGTGATGACCGGCAGCCGCTATTGCCTGTTGCGGCCCGGCTTCGCCGCCCATCGCCCGGCTGCCCTGGCGCGCCCCCGTGATCGTGTGGGTTCGGTCGTTGTCAGCCTGGGTGGCACCGACCCCGGCAACGCCACCTGCCGGGTCCTCGGCGCGCTGGCTTCCTTGCAGGCCGAGATCCACGTGGTCATGGGGCGCGGCGCCTGCCACCTCGATCAGGTGCGCGCCGCCGTCGCGCGCCTGCCCCATGGTCGGCTTCATGTGGATGTGGCGCACATGGACGCCCTGTTGGCTGGCGCCGACTTCGCCGTCGGCGCCGCTGGCACCAGCGCGTGGGAGCGCTGCTGCCTGGGCGTGCCCACACTGCTGCTGGTGCTGGTGGACAACCAGCGCCTCGTCGCGAGCAATTTGGAGCAGGCGGGGGCCGCGCGCATCGTCGCCGAATCGGCCATGCTCGACCCCGCCCGATTGCGTGCGGCTATCGAAGATTTGAAGCAGGCCGGCGCCCTGGCCCGCATGTCGAGCGCCGCCGCCGCCATCTGCGACGGCCTCGGCGCCGACCGCCTGTGTTCTGCCATCGAAGATCTGTTCGCCTCGGAGGGAAGAGAATGACCCGCCAGATCACCATTGCCGGCCGGCCCATCGGCCCCGGCCACCCGCCCTACATTATTGCTGAGCTGTCAGCCAACCATAACGGCGAGCTGGCGCGGGCGCTGGAACTGGTGGATGCGGCGGCCGCGGCAGGGGTGGACGCAATAAAGCTGCAGACGCTTCGGCCCGACGCCATCACTATCGACCATGACGGCGACCAGTTCATCGTCAAGGGTGGCGCGTGGGACGGGCGGCGGCTGTTCGACCTCTACGCCGAGGCGCAGACCCCGTGGGAATGGCACGAAGCATTGTTTGCCAAGGGCCGCGAATTGGGCGTCACCGTGTTCAGCTCGCCCTTCGACCACAAGGCGGTGGAGTTCCTGCACGGCCTGGACGTGCCGGCCTTCAAGGTCGCGTCGTTCGAGATGGTGGATCTGCCGCTGATCGAGCGCATCGCCCAATGCGGTAAGCCGGTCATCATGTCTACCGGCATGGGCGACTTGGGCCAGATCGGTGAAGCGGTGGACGCGGCGCGCGGCGGGGACGGCCTAGCCCTGCTGCATTGCGTCAGCGCCTATCCGGCGCGGCCCGAGGAAGCCAATCTGCGCACCATTCCCCACCTCGCCGATGCCTTCGACACGGTGGTAGGCCTATCGGACCATACGCTCGGCATCGGCGTGGCGGTGGCTTCGGTGGCGTTGGGCGCCTCCATCATCGAGAAGCACTTCACCTTGCGCCGTGCCGATGGCGGGCTGGATTCCGAATTCTCGTTGGAGCCTGCCGAGATGGCCGAACTGGTCCGCCAGTGCCGCGCCGCCTGGGCCGCCCTGGGCCGGGTCAATTACGCCCTGGAGGAGGGCGAGCAAGGCAACGTGGCGTTCCGCCGCTCGCTCTACGTGGTAGCCGACGTGGCCGCTGGAACCGTTATCACCGAGGACATAGTCCGCTCCATCCGCCCCGGCTTCGGCCTGGCGCCCAAGCACCTCAAGGACCTGCTGGGCCGGCGGGTGCGGCGAGATCTCGCGCGCGGCACGCCGTTCGACTGGGGCATGGTAGAATAGCGCCCTCGGTCACACCGCCTCGGCGGAAGTTTTCATGCCAATGGCATCGACCAGCGCGCGCAATTCCTGCCGCGCCGCCACATGGCTCATGTTCAGCTCAAAGCCTGCGATCCTGTGGCGCAGGTCCAGGAGCGTCAGCCCCTCGAGGAACATGGACCGGTAGATCACGCGCTCGCCCAAGCCGGCCACCACGCGAAAGCCGATGCGTCGCGACAGATCCGCCAGCAGCTTTTCCATGCTCTGCTTATTGCGGGCGTCGAGATGGGCCAGGCGGTTGCGCAGCACGATCCAGTCCACCACCGCCCTCTCGCCGCGCATGGCCCGGGTCTTCTTGGTTTCCCACACCATCTCGGCATAGTGGCTGGGGCGCACGATCTTCATGCTCTGGGGATCGACGCGGGCGAGTACGTCGAGGTCCACCAAGCTGTCGTTCAGGGGCGTAACCAGCGTATCGGCAAAGGAATGGCCCAGCCGCGACAGGTAATGGTCGGAACCGGGGGTGTCGATGACCACCACGTCATGGCTGGCGGTCAACCGCCGCACGCTCTCCATCAGGCGCGCCTCGTCGGCGGCGCGGTCGTCGGTGGGCGGCAGCGCCACATGATCGGGCACCTGCAGCCCCAGCTCGGCGAAGTCCTTGCGGGCCTTGCGGTTCTGGATGTAGCGGGTCAGCGTCGCCTGCCGCGCGTCGATGTCGATGGAGCCGACCGACAACCCCTGGCCGAGCAGACCGACGATGAGGTGCATGGACACGGTGGACTTGCCGGTGCCGCCCTTCTCGTTGCCGGCGCCGATGACATGCGCTTTCTTGCTCACGACTCCCCCCTCCCCCCGACCGCGCAATCATGGAACGCCGCGCCGCCCGCCGGC
>JAEZFE010000559.1 GCA_023437865.1 Pseudomonadota bacterium
TGCGGTTCGAGATCTCGAAGTCGAACGGAGCCGGCACGCCCTCCAGCGCCAGGGCCTCCTTCAGCTCGGTCTCGACCAGCTTGACATCGACCATCTGGCCGGCGCGCTCGATGACGATGCGGTCGAAGGCCGAGGCCGGCTGCCATGAAACGCCGTAATTCTGGGCCACGGCGGCCAGCCAGCGGGCATCGGCGGTGATGCGCTTGCCCGGCTGCGGCGCGTTGGCGATCACAGTGTCGCCCTTGGGGCCCAGATTGTCCCACAGGTCGCCCAGTCGCACGGTATCAGCCTCGATGACCGCATTGGTCTTGAGGGTGGCCGGCAGCTCGGCGAAAGCCGGCGCGGCAAAACCGAAGGCGAAAAAGGCGGCGAGCAGGAGGCGCTTCATGGCAGAGCCCTCATTACTTCATCTGGTTGATGGTGCTCAGCATCTCGTCGGAGGTCTGAATCACCTTGGAGTTCATCTCGGAGGCGCGCTGGGCGGAGATCAGGTTGGTGACCTCGGCCACCACATTGACATTCGAAGTCTCAAGATAACCTTGCAGCACGGTGCCGTAGCCGGGCTGACCCGGGTTGGCGACGGCGGCAGCGCCCGAGGCCGGGGTCTCCATGAACAGGTTGTCGCCGCGCGCTTCCAGGCCGGCCTCGTTGGGGAACACGGCAAGCTGGAGCTGGCCGACCACGGTCTGCTCGATGGCGCCGTCACGCTTGACCATGACCTGGCCCGAGCCGTTGATGGCGACGCCCACCGCGTCGGACGGAACGTTGATGCCGGGCAGGACCTGGTAGCCCTCGTGGGTCACGATCTGGCCCTGATCGGACAGCTGGAACGAGCCGTCGCGGGTATAGGCGGTCTCACCCGAGGGCAGACGGATCTGGAAGTAGCCCTTGCCCTGGATGGCCATGTCGAGGGTGTTGTCGGTGCTCTGCACCGAACCCTGCTCGGTGATGCGGTAGACCGCGGTGGTCTTGACGCCCAGGCCCAGCTGCACGCCGGTCGGCACGATGGTGCCGGCATCAGACGAATTGGCGCCGACGCGGCGCAGGTTCTGGTACAGCAGATCGCTGAACTCCGGCCGCCGGCGGGTATAGGCGGTGGTGTTCATGTTGGCGATGTTGTTCGAAATTACTTCGACGTTGGTCTGTTGGGCCAGCATGCCCGTGGCGGCGATGTTCAGCGAACGCATGGTAATCTTCTCCTACGGGGCTTTGCTTAGGCGCGGGGAACCAGGGTTTCGATGGTCTTCATCTGACGCTCGTGTTCCCTCTCGATCATGTTCTGCGCGGCCTGATACTGGCGCAGCAGCTCGGTCATACGGGTGATCTCGACCACCGGCTGGACGTTGGATTCCTCCATCATGCCCTGCGCCAGCGTCGGGCGCTCCATGGTCTGCGGCTCGTCCTGGGTCTCGAAAAGGCTGTCGCCCGCCTTGCGCAGATTCTGCTCGTTGGCGAAGCGCACCACCTTGAGCTTGGCGACCTGGCCGTTCTCGGTGGACACGGTGCCGTCGCCGGCGATGGTGATGCGGGTCTCGTTGGGGGCGAAGATGATCGGGTTGTCCGAGCTGTCCATCACCGCATAGCCCTGGCTGTTCACCAGCATGCCGGCTTCGTCGAGACGGAAATGGCCGTTGCGGGTGTAGCGCATGCCGGCCTGGGTCTCGATTTCGAAGTAGCCGTCGCCGTGAATGCCCACATCGAGCGGATTGTCGGTCTTGGTCAGCGGGCCTTCGCGGGTGTCGCGCAGCACGCCCAGATCCTGGACATAGGCCAGCTTGGTGCCGGTGGCGCGGTTGGTGGAGCGCGTGTCCATCAGATACTCGCGGAACATCATCTGCTCGCCCTTGTAGGCGGGCGTGTTCGCGTTCGCCATGTTATTGGCGATGACGTCCAGCTGCCGCCAAAGGGCGGTCTGACGCGAGAGGGCGATGTAGGACGTGCTTTCCATCGATCACTGCCTGGGCTGACGAAACCTGCCCCCTTCCTTTGCAGGGGGCGTGCCAAACTGAGGCGGCTGACAAATCGGCGGATTCCCTCGAACCCGGCACGATGACGGGGCAATGGGTGCAGTGTCTGCCGGGCAGTTATTGCCGGGCATGGTTCCAACCGGTATGGTCGGCGCCCTGAACCGAGGGTGCCAGGCCCGGCACATGCCCCATTCATCAAGGGCGCAACCTTCTGTTAACCCGGGCTGGCTTACCTTCACCGTCGAACACGTGCGGCACTCGCTTTCGCGGCGCCGCGCCACCACACCCAGGTGGGGATAATGGCAGAAGATCTGGAAGAAGATTTCGACGAGGGCGAAGGCTCAGAGGAGCTTCCCGAGTCCCCGTCGCGAAAGCTGCCGATCAAGAAGATCCTGCTTCTGGTGCTGCCGATCCTGTTGCTGATCGGCGCCGGAGCCGGGCTCTATTTCACCGGCGTCATCGACGCGGTGCTGGGCAAGGTCAAGGGCGGCGAGCACGAAGCGGAAGCGCCGGTACAGCAGACTGGTCCCAAGGTGGCCGGCCCGGCGGTGTTCCACGACATCCCCGAAATGCTGGTCAACCTGCAATCCCAGGGACGCAAGCAGAGCTTCCTGAAGATCCGCGTGGCGCTGGAGCTGGAAAGCCCCGCCGATATTCCGCGGGTCGATCAGGTGATGCCGCGCATCATCGACTCCTTCCAGGTTTATCTGCGCGAATTGCGCATCGAGGATCTGCAAGGGGCCGCCGGCATGCATCTGCTGCGCGAGGAATTGCTGACCCGCGTCAATGCCTCGGTCAAGCCGGCCAAGGTCAATGACGTGCTCTTCAAGGAAATGTTGGTCCAGTAGGCGCATCGAAGCATGGCAATGGACGACGATGGCGGCGAAAGCCGCTCGGCTGACGACGAAGAGGCCCTGATGCGCGAATGGGCCGCCATGGCCGGAGGTGACTCCGGTGATGGTGGCGCCGCGCCCGCAGGGGGAGAGAGCGACGCCATGGCCGCCGAGTGGGAGGCCATGCTGGGCGCCGGAGACGGTGACGGCGCCGCCGCCGGTGCCGACGCGCCCAAGGACTCGACCCGCGTTCTCAACCAGGACGAAATCGACTCGCTGCTGGGCTTTGACGACGACCACGGCCGTGGCGACGACAAGTCGGGCATTCAGGCGATCCTGAATTCGGCGCTGGTCTCGTATGAACGCCTGCCCATGCTGGAGGTGGTATTCGACCGCCTCGTCCGCATGATGTCGACCTCGATGCGTAACTTCACGTCCGACAACGTGGAAGTGTCGCTCGACAACATCTTGTCGCTGCGCTTTGGCGACTACCTGAACTCGATTCCGCTGCCGGCCATGCTGGCGGTGTTCAAGGCCGAGGAATGGGACAATTACGGCCTGCTGACCGTCGATTCGTCGCTGATCTATTCGATCGTGGACGTGCTGCTGGGCGGACGGCGCGGCACCGCGGCCATGCGCATCGAGGGCCGTCCATACACCACGATTGAGCGCAATCTGGTCGAGCGCATGGTGCACGTGGTCCTGTCGGACCTGTCCGCCGCCTTCGACCCGCTGAGCCCGGTCACTTTCCGCTTCGATCGCCTGGAAACCAATCCGCGCTTCGCCACCATCTCGCGCCCCAGCAACGCGGCCATCGTCGCCAAGCTGCGCATCGACATGGAGGACC
>JAEZFE010000560.1 GCA_023437865.1 Pseudomonadota bacterium
TACATGATCTGCACCATGTCCAAGCACAAGGCCGAGGGCGAGGGCTACGAGGATTCGATGATGCTGGACTATCGCGGCCAGGTGGCCGCGGCGACCGGCGCCAACATCTTCTTCATCAAGGATGGCGAGATCCACACGCCGCCCCCCGATTGCTTCCTGAACGGCATCACCCGCCAGACGGTGATCGAACTGGCCAAGAAGCGCGGACTGACGGTCAACGAACGGGCCATCTTCCCGGAGGAGCTGACCGGCTTCAGCGAATGCTTCCTGACCGGCACCGCCGCCGAGGTCACCCCGGTGCGCGAGATCGGTCCCTATACTTTCGTTCCAGGCGAAATCTCCAAGATGCTTATCAACGATTACGAAGCTCTTGTCCGTTCGTAAACGTTGCGAGCTCCTTAACCATTTTGCCGTAGAGTGAAAGGCCGGTATTTCCAATACCGGCCTTTCATAATATTGTCCCCTTGGGGTGTGCGCACACCCGGCCTCGGGGCGGGCCGGCCTACGGCAAAGGTGAAAATGTCGGTACAAGCCTGGCGGAACCTGCGGCTTTCCAGCCGCTTCATGATCATCATCGGTGTCGGCGTCATCGCTTTGGTCGCGTCCGTGGTGCTGGTCATCGCCCGCTTCGAGCGCTCCGAGATGGAGCGCCAGTTGCAGCAGCTCTCGGCCAACGAGATGACATCGCTGCACGCCCTGATCCTGAACGTCATGGCCAAGCGGCCCGAGGATGGCGACAACATCGGCATCCAGGTTTTCAATAATTGGTTCGACAGCCGCAACATCCACTACCCGGGCAAGGTGTGGAGCGCCTGGGGGCCCAAGGTCGCCCAGTTCATGGCCGAGACCGAGCCCGGCAAGCCCGCCAAGCTGCCGCGCGACGAGGTCGACCAGGCGGCGTTTGACACCAAGCTGCCAGTGGGCCGCTTCATCGACGGCTCGTACCGCTATGCCTATCCCATCGTCCTGGGCGTCACCGACGGCGCCGACCAGGAGGTGTGCTACGGTTGCCATGGCGGCATGGGCATGGAAAAGGGCGAGGTCATCGCCGTGCTCAGCTCGTCGCTGACCACCACCGATGCCGAAGCCAAGATGAAGAAGGTGCTGACCTTCCTGATCGTGGGCGGCATCATTGCCACCATCCTTGCCGTGCTCGGCGTGCGGTGGATCCTGAAGTCGGTCATCACCGCGCCCATCGAGGACATGACCGGCCGCATGAACCAACTGGCCCAGGGCGACACCTCCATCGAGGTGCCGGCGCTGGACCGCCGCGACGAGGTGGGCGACATCGCCCGTGCTGTCGAGGTGTTCAAGGAAAACACCAAGGCCAAGCGGGCCATGGAAGCGCGCGCCCAGGAAGAGGCCCAGGCCCGAGAGGCGCGCATGCACCGGCTGGAAGACCTCATCAAAGGCTTCGAAACCACCGTGGCCTCGGTGCTGGAGACCGTGGCCAACTCGGCTGCTCAGATGACCCAGACGGCCCGCCGCATGGTGGAGTTCGCCGATGCGGCCTCGGACCGCGCCCATTCCGCGGCCTCGCACGCCTCGGAGGCCAACCAGAACGTCCGAATGGTGGCCGAAGCCGCCGAGGAGTTGTCCAACTCGATCCGCGAGATCGCCCAGCAGGTCGCCATGTCAAACGACGTGGCCGCCAGCGCCACGCGCGAGGCCGATGGGGTCAATTCCCGCGTCAATGGCCTGGCGGGATCGGCAGAAAAGATCGGCGAGATCATCGAACTGATCACCGGCATCGCCGAACAAACCAATTTGCTGGCGCTGAATGCCACCGTGGAGGCCGCCCGCGCTGGCGAAGCCGGCAAGGGTTTCGCCGTGGTTGCCTCCGAGGTGAAGAACCTGGCGCGCCAAACTGTGCGCGCCACCGAAGACATATCCACCCAGGTGTCGACCATCCAGAAAGAAACTCACTCGACGGTGACCGCCATCCAGGGCATCGGCACCACCATCTCGTCTATGGATGGCATCACCACCACCATTGCCGCCGCCATCGAGGAGCAGGGCGCCGCCACACAGGAAATCGCCCGCAATATCGACCACGCGGCAAGCGGCACCAACCAGGTCTACGAGAACATCAACGAAGTCAGCCGCACCATCCATGAGACCGATGAAGCCGCCAAGGAGGTGCTGACCTCGGTCGAGCATCTTCAGAACCAGGCGGCCATGCTGCGCATGGAAGTCGACCGCTTCCTCGCCGGCATCCGGGCGGCTTAAGAGCGTATCCCTCTCCCGCGCTGCGGGAGAGGGCCTTCAAAGCCATCATCGCCCGCTCCACCTGCCGCAAAAGTGCGGAGGGCATCATGGCTGAGCTGGACAAGGCATTCGCGGGCGCCATCCCGGCGATCTACGACACTCATCTGGGACCGTTGCTGTTCGAACCCTTTGCCGAGGACTTGGCTCGCCGCATGGCCGGCTTCCACGGTAAACTGTTGGAGACAGCCGCCGGCACCGGCATCGCCACACTGGCACTGGCGCGCAGCCTGGGTGACGATGCTGAAATCACCGCCACCGACCTGAACCAAGCCATGCTGGATCACGCCGCGCGCAAGCCGGGCGCGACTCACATCAAATGGCTTCAAGCCGACGCCGTGCACCTGCCCTTTGCGGATGCGACCTTCGACGCGGTGGTCTGCCAGTTCGGCGTCATGTTTTTCCCCGACAAGGTCAACGCTTTCGCCGAGGCACGCCGAGTATTGTGGCCGGAAGGAACCTTCCTGTTCAGCGTGTGGGATCGGCTGGAAGAGAACCCATTGGCACTGGCCGTCCACCATGCGGTGAGCGAGGCCTTCCCCGACGACCCGCCGCTGTTCCTTGCCCGCACACCCTATGGCTACCACGATACCGGGCGCATTGCGGAGGAACTGTCGAAGGCTGGATTTACTAGCATCAGCATCGAAACGGTGGCCGTGCACGGCCA
>JAEZFE010000010.1 GCA_023437865.1 Pseudomonadota bacterium
GTAGAGCACAGGGCGGTAGGTGATTCCCGCCATGCCCGCAAATTCAATCTTGTCGCCGCCGGTGGCAAAGCCCGTGATCGTGTCGTAGGCGGTGGTCGTGGAATCACTGGCGCCGGTATAGCGGTAAACATCGTTTCCCGCACCGCCGGTCAGACTGTCGGCCCCGGCATTGCCCTGGATCACGTCGTTGCTGCTGCCGCCGACGAGCACGTCGTTGCCATCCGTGCCGATAAGGCTGCTGCCTATGCTGCTCGACACGGACACAGAAGCGGTGCCATTGGTAAACTGGTTGTAGCCGTTGGCGCTGCTCTTGTAGGTCCAACCCGCGCCCAGATCCACGGTGTCGTCAGTGCCGCCCGCGATGGTCACGGTACCGCCCATGGCATTGATCTGCGCAGCGCTGATGGTCAGATTGACCGCCGCACCGCTCAGGTCGATGACTTCGACGTTCTGGATGGTGGTCGAGGCGCCCAGGTCCACCGCGCCGGCGGTATTGACCTTCAGCGTGTCCGTGCCCGCGCCACCATCGAAATTGGTGTAGGGGTTATAGACGAGGACGTCGTCGCCGTCTCCGCCTTCGATCACATCCTCTAGACCCGAGGTCGAGCCGCCACCATCCAGGTAGTCGTTGCCGGCACCGCCCGACAGGGTCTCCTGGCCGGTTCCGCCGTACATGGTGTCCGCCATGGCGGAACCCTGGACCTTCTCGATATTGGTCAGGGTGTCGTCGCCGCCCCAGTTGTCGCGCACATGCCCTGCCGCCACCACGGTCGTTCCGACCGTCTTGGACGAGGCCGAGAGGTTGGCGATGATCCCCGAGGTGCCGGTGGCTTCCGCGTAGGAGGCGACGTCGTTGCCGGCGCCGCCGTCGATGACGTCATTGCCTCGGCCGCCGAAGATGGTGTTGTTGTCCGAGCCGGCCACAATGGTGTCGTTACCGCCGCCGCCGGAGATCCTGATGATGCCGGTGCCGGCGTTGATGACGTTGGCGAGGCTGTCGCCGGTCAGGCCGATGATGCCATCGGCATAGGACACCGACAGTTCACCGTCCTTGAAGCCCAGTCTGCCGATTCCCGTCACCGTGTCGGTGCCGTCGGCGGTTGACGGCGCTATGTCGGCTATGGTCACGGTGAGGCCGCTGGCACTGAATTGGTGGGCCGCCATTGTGCCGAGAAAGGCAACCTTGTCGGAGGCGGTGCCGGAAAAGGCCTCGCTGAGCGAGGTGGACAGGCCGGCGATGGTCTGGTTGAGGACGGCGGACAACTCGGTGCCCGAGCCCCCAGCCAGGACGATCGCCTTGCTCTGGTCGCGGGCGGAGGTCACCAGACCCAGCGCGGCGGTGAAGCTTGGGTCCGAGGAGGTGTATCCGGTCAGTTCCGCCAGGGCGTCGCTGATGGCCGTGTCGCTACCGCTGAACGTATTGCCGTTGGCGGCGATTTTAGTCGCAAGCGTGTTGAAGATGTTTTGCGCGCTGACGGTGATGCCCAGCTTGGCGGCGGCTATCTGCATGGCGCTGATCGCGGCCATCACCGAGACGCCGGCAGCGTGCACGGCGGGGTTGGTGGTGGGGTCCAGCGTGGACAGGTTCAACCCGGCGGGCAGGCCCAACGCCGCCAGGGCGCGGTCCTCGCCGCCCAAGGCGATAGCCAGCGTGGTCAGGGGCGTGACCATCGTGCCGGTGCCGCTGCCCTTCAGCTCCACCGTCATGGCCTGGCCGGTAGTGGTGTCTGTGCCGTTCCGGGAATAGATGGTGCCGCCAGTTCCCAGCAGCGTGAAATTGCCGTTGGCGTCGGTGGTGGCGGTATATTCGCCGCTGTCCTGCACCCCGTTATTGTTCATGTCGCGGAACAGTGATGCCCCCGATACCGGGCCATCCACCACGCGGCCTGCAGTGGAGGGAGGGGGAGGCGGGTCGCTCTTAACTATGGTTGTGTTGTTATTGTTATTTGGGTCGACCGTGGTGTTGGAAGTCGATGAATTGTTGCTCTGGCTGTTTGTGTTCTGCTGAGTGCCGCTGAGCGGGTTTTGATTACCACTATTGGCTGTGTTGGTGACGATGTTGGTGCCGGTGGCTCCAGTGGTCCCGTTTGGCAGAAAATTCACTGGGCCATGGTTAGTATTGCCCACAGGCGGGGTGTTGGCTTTCACATCACCCTTTGGCTCTTCACCCTTGGTCTCGCTGGCCTTCGGCAAAGGCTCCTGCTGCTTGTTCTGCTGCTGCTGCTGCTCCGGTGTCGGCGCCTTCTGCTCGATTCCAGGCTTGGTGTTCCATTCCTGTTGCGGGGGCGGCGGTGCCGGCAGGTTCTGGGTCGCGCTGCCATAGTTCTGGTTCACATAAGAGGGCGGAACCATCACCGGCGGCGGCGGCGGGGTGGTGTAGCTGAACACCGACACCATGGAGAAGGGCTGGTTGATGACCGTGGTGCCGGCGCTGTTGGACAGCGACAATTCGCCGATCCTGCCGTCGGGGTCCGGAATCAGCACGATCTCGGTCTGACCCGTTTCTGAGACCTCACCGCTGGCCGAGGTGCCGCGGATGCCGATCGTCATCACCGGGGTTTTGATCACGGCGGCGTCGGGGCCGATCTTGGCGGTCTGGCCCGACACGAAGCTGAAGGCGCCCTTGACCACCGACATGGTCGAGGAGCCCTCCTTGGTGTTGGGATCGTACACCAGATCGTCGAGCGTCATGCGGCCCTTGGAGCCCAGCGAGAACGTCGAGCGGTCGGCGAACACCAGGCCGACGCCGCCGCCGTCGCTCGTCTCCAGCACGTCGCCCTTGTAGACCGGTTGACCCTTGGCGAGGGTGGTGACGGTGCCATCGGCGTGGCGCACCTTCACGGTGCCGGTCAGCTTGTCGACGAAGCCGATCTCGATCAGGCCCGAGCCGCCATTCACCTGGGCGAACTGGCCGGCGGCGCGCGGGCCGGCCAGGGTGGTCGCCAGCTCGGGCGAGATGGTGGCGCCCGCGCCGTTGGTCAGCGCCGGCGGATGGTCGGTGCGGAAGTAATCGTGAATGAGGACGCGGCTGCCGTCGGCGCCGACCAGTTCAAGATCATTGCCATGGCGCTCGTATTGGGCGTCGAGGAGGAATGTGCCGCCCGGGACCTGGATCGACGAATGCCCGCCGGCATCGATGACCGTAGGAGCCTTGGCGGCCGCAAGGTTGCCAAGCTCCGCCACCGGAATGTCCGAACCCGTTCCGCGCGCCATGTTTACCCCCAACCCAAAAACGACTTAGAAATACCACAAAAGAGGGCCGAAAGCCCACATTTGAGTGGTAAGCTGTGTCTATTTTCAGGGGGCAGAATGCCGCGTTTAACAAGGCAATCCCATCGGGTTAATGCCTTATTTGCAGCAATTACAATCTGTTCACCGGGGCTTGCGGTGGCGGAAGCCGTGCCCGCTTGCGAAGGCTGTCCCGCCTTTGTTCAACTGCCCGGCGAGGCGCTGCTGATGAGCCGGTCGGAAATCACCTTCGACCAATGGCAGGGCTGCGTCGCCGCCGGCCGGTGCCAGGGCAAGGATGATCACGGCTGGGGACGGGGCGGGCGGCCGGTCATCAATGTATCGTGGAACGAGGCGCGCGCCTATGCCGACTGGCTCTCGGGCAGGAGCGGGCTGTCCTGCCGGCTGCCTACCGAGGCCGAATGGGAGCGCGCCGCCGCCGCCAGAACCGCCACCGCCTATTGGTGGGGCGATGCACCGGGTGTCGGCAACGCCAATTGCCGCGATTGCAACGACAAGTCGATCTACGGCAGCACGCCCGCCGGCAGTTTCCCGCCCAATCCATGGGGGCTGGTGGACATGAACGGCAATGTGTGGGAATGGACCGCCGATTGCTGGCAGGGTGAGGGGAGTTGTGCCCAACGCGTCATCAAGGGTGGTTCGTGGTATTATTACTCGCGCAACGCCACAGTCGCTGCCCGTGCCCGTAATGAAGCAGGGCAGGGCAGTTACAATATCGGCATCCGGGTGGTGTGCACGCGCTCGGCTCAGTGATGGGTGTGGCCGTGCTCGCCGCCGCAGTTCTCGTGGTCCTTGGACCAGTTCTGGAACGCCTTGCTCATGATGCCGCGCAGCTCTGACGGTTTGGCGTCGGGGAAATGGTCGGCCAACATGTCCCACACCTTGCCGTTCTGCAGGAAGTTCTGCCCGAACGTTTCCAGGTCCTTGGCGTTGTCGTGGTCCAGCGACTGATAAATGAAGCGGTACAGCTTGTCCGCGGTGGCGTCATCCATGGCGTTCTCCTGGTGAGTGCCGTGCGTCAAGGATGACGCGCGGGTGCGGCGAGCGGGCGTTGGCGCTGCGGCCAAGTGTGCGAAGGCCCGCCCGGCAAGGGCGAACATATAGCCAGATTAGCCTTGGCGTTCCAGCAGGGCCTGGCGTTCGAAGCGGGCGCAGACGTCGCTCAACTCGCCGGGGCTCAGGAAGATGCCGAACCCCATCAGGTCGTTGCGGATTTTCAGCATCAGGAACCCCTCGGTGGCCTTGCTCTCCACCTTGGCGAAATCCGCATCCAGCAGCAGCTTCAGGTAATTTTGGTTGTCTTCGTCGGTCAGGTCGCAGGCCCATTCGGCCAGCAGCTTGTTGCGCCGGGCGCGGACCCAGAACGAGGCCTCGCGGCCGGCGACGAAGGCGGCCTGGCTGGTGCTGCCCTTGGCGTGGAAGGTATCGACGATGGACATGAGGAGCAGACCGGCGCAGTCAAGCGGTCAAAGCGGCAAAGACCCGCCGGCGCAAGCCGGCGGGTCTCGGCGAAACCGGATTGAGGGTGAGTTAGTGATGACCGCCGTGGCCGCCGTGGCCGTGGGCGTCATGGCCGCCCTGCTTGGGCTTCAGCACCGACGTCAGCCCATAGATGACCACACTGCCGACCAGGAACAGCACGAAACCCGAAAGCACGCCCGGCATTGACCCTCTCCTTGGCGAAATTTGCATCAAAATCGCATGTGGGCGGGCGGTCTGTCAATGAGGTGGGGTAGCTACCCGCCATCAGCGCGCATCAGCCCTGCGCGGATTTCCCTTTCATAAAGACGACGGCCTGTCTATGGTCCACCGTTCAATCGCTGGAGGCTCGCGCGTCTCTTGAGAGAGACGCTGCCATTGGTTTGGGGTGCGAGTTCACCCCCCGCGAGGACGCTTCTTCCTCTTGACCTCCTCCCGCACACCCGCGCCGCTTGGTCCGTAGTTACGGTCCGAGCCGCACTCTTTTTGTCAAAGGAAGACCTATTGTCCTTCGCTGATCTCGCTCTTCATCCGCTCGTTCTCCAGGCCCTGACCGAGGGCGGCTATACCGAGCCGACGCCGGTCCAGGCCAATGCCATTCCCCCCGCCCTCGAAGGCCGCGACGTGCTGGCCACCGCCCAGACCGGCACCGGCAAGACCGCCGCGTTCCTGCTGCCGTCGCTGACCCGCCTGGCCGCTGCAGTGCAGCCGGCGCGGCGCGATTGCTCGGCCCCGCGCATCCTGGA
>JAEZFE010000073.1 GCA_023437865.1 Pseudomonadota bacterium
CCACCGGGCTGTAGCGGCCACGGAACACCGCGACCATGTCAGGTAATGCCGCCAAGTCACGCAAGTTCTCTTGCGAGCGGGCGGGGACCGAACGGTTGTCGCGGATCACCACCTCCAGAGGGCGGCCGCCAAGCACACCACCGCGCGCGTTGATCTCGGCGGCGGCAAGGCGGACGCCGCGCTCGATGGCCTGGGCCGAGGTGCTGCCGGGCAGACCGAACTCGGCCTCGATGCCGATGCCCACCGGCTCCGCCGCCATGACCCGGGCGCCGACCAACATTCCCAAGGTCACCAGTACCGCCAGCCGCACAACTGTTCTCCCTGCCGACCTTCGGAGTAGGATACGAGGGTCGACCAGATGCAAGCAAGTGGAGACCGGAACGTGTCCCGCGACTACCCTGACCATCCGCTGCCCGCCGTCGCCGCCATGGTCGCCCGCGACGGCAAGGTCCTGCTGGTCCGCCGCAACAAGGGCGCCGACAAATGGGGCTTTCCCGGCGGCTTGTTGGAACTGGACGAGACGGTGGCCGAGGGGGCTGTGCGCGAGCTGGCCGAGGAAACCGGCGTGGTGGCGGAAGCCGGCAGCGTGGCCGAGGTGCTGACCATCATCACCCGCGATGGGGCGGGCCAGGTCCGGAACCACTACGTCCTGATGGCGGTGGCTTGCCGCTGGGTCAGCGGTGACCCGGTGGCAGCCAGCGACGCGCTGGAGGCGGGCTGGTTCACCCGGGACCAGTTGCGGGACATGGACTGCCATGCGGACGTGGACCGGCTGGCGGCCACCCTGCTGTAGTCCGCGAGCGCCGAAATCCGGAACCGTATGGTGCCGGGCGGTGTTGGCCGGGCATGGAGCCGACGCGACGCATCCAGATCGACGACGACCCGGCATTCCAGCGCCGGAACTGGACATTCGAGCGGATCGGCTGGGCAGCGCTGATGGTCCTGTTGGCCGGGGCCTGCCTGGGCTTGTTCGGCTCGGGCCCGCTCTCTTCCGCCCACACCGAGGTCTATGGGCTGACGCTCGGCTACAAGCGTGTGCTGCGCTACCAGGCCCCGGCCTCGCTGGCCCTGGAACTCGCCCAGGGCGCCCGCGAAGTCCGGCTCTTCATCAGCCGCGAGTGGCTGGACGGCGCCACCATCGAACGCGTCAGCCCACCCGGCGCCCCCGCCATGCTGCGCGGCGACGGCATGGAGCTGGTCTTTCCCGCCGCGCCCGAGTTGAAGGGTGGTCGCATCCGCATAGATTTCCGCCCGGATCGGATGGGCTGGCGCCGGGGCGAGATCCGGCTCGACGGCGGCCCGCCGCTCAGGTTCGGTGCCCTGGTCCTGCCCTGACGAAGGAGGTTGCCGTGGAACCCGTGCTACGCGCATCGGCGATCTATATTGTGTTGATGGTGCTGTTCCGCATCAGCGGACGGCGGTCGCTGGCCGAGATGACCAGCTTCGACCTGCTCCTGCTGCTGGTCATCAGCGAGACCACCCAGCAGGCGCTGCTGGGTGAGGACTTCTCCGTCACCAACGCCGTTCTGGTGATGAGCACCATGCTGGGCCTCGACATCGCCCTGTCGCTTGCCAAGCTGAAGTGGAACCGCGCCAGCAAGTGGATCGAGGGCGTGCCCACCATCCTGGTCGAGGACGGACGCCCCTTGACCGAATTGATGAGCCGCGCCCGCGTGCGCGAAGACGAGATCCTGGAGGCGGCCCGCCGCCTGCGCGGACTGGAGCGCATGGACCAAATCAAATACGCCGTGCTGGAGGCCAGCGGCGGCATCACCATCATTCCCAAGAGTTGACGGCCCAAGAGCTGAGGGAACGCCCATGGACCTAGCCGTCGTCACGCAGAACTTCCTGCTCTATTTCATCCTGCCGGTGTGGCTTGCGGCGGGCATGGCCGATTGGGCCTGCCACCGCGCCAGCCACATCGAGACCACCACCGGCGCCAAGGAAACGGTGATCCATCTGCTGATGCTGGCCGAGATGGGCGTGCCTGTACTGGCCGGCCTGCTGCTGGAAATCAACGCCCTGATCCTGGTGGTCATGCTGGTGGCCTTCCTGGTCCATGAGGCCACCGCGCTGTGGGACGTCTCCTACGCTGTCAGCCGGCGCAAGGTCACCCCGTTCGAGCAGCACGTCCACTCGTTCCTGGAGATGCTGCCGCTGATGGGACTGTCGTTCGTGGCCTGCCTGCACTGGCCCCAGGCGCTGGCGATCGTGGGCCTGGGGCCGGAGGGCGCGGAATGGGGCATCCGCCTTAAGGAGCAGCCGCTGCCGGCGGCCTATCTGGTGACGATGCTGGTGCTGATCGTACTGTTCGAGGTGCTGCCCTATGTCGAGGAGTTCTGGCGCGGCTGGCGCGCCAATGGCGGTCGTCTCGTGCCCCGCCGCAGCGGCCATTCACAAGCTGTTAACACACATAGTGAATATGGTTAATGATTTGGTGATATGAGCCCCCGGTCAGCTTTGGGGAGCGCATCTTAATGGCCTTGATTCAGTGGAGTGAGCAGCTCAGCGTCCACATCGTGGAATGCGACGAGGATCACCAGCAGCTGATCTCCATCCTCAATAATTTGTGGGAGGCCAGTGAGGAGCGGCGCGGTCACGAGGTCATCGACCGCATCCTGGGCGAGTTGATCGACTACACGCGCACCCACTTCGCCCGCGAAGAAGAGTTGTTGGAGCGCTGGAACTATCCGGGCACGGTCAAGCATAAGGAAGCGCACCGCAAGCTGATCGCTATGGCCGGCGAGCTGCAGGCCAAATTCCGTGACCAGCAATCCGAATCAGTGGCTGACGAGATATTTGAATTCCTGCGCGACTGGCTGGTCAGGCACATTCTCGGCGACGATGCGCTGTACGCCAATTTCTTCCGCAGTCTCGGCGTCGACAGTGTCAGCGCCACCCATGGCGCGGCGCGCGCCACCGGCCTGCCCATGGCCGCCATGCTGGCGCTGGTGGGCGTCGGCATCGGCGCCACGGCCACGATCCAGCTCCTCACCTCGGGCACCACACAGACAATCGCCTTCATCAGCCTGCTCGCCATCCTGGGCGGTGGCCTGGGCCTGCTGTGGGCCAAGCTGGCGCGGCCCCTGGCCCAACTAGTCGATCAACTCAAGGCCCTGTCTATCAGCGACACATCGGTACCGCTGCCCAGCGCGTCCGGTGCCCTGCGCGAGCCGGGTGAAGCGCTGTTCTTCATCAAGGCACTCAAGGGATCGATGGAGGATTTGGCGCGGAAGAACGAGGAAAGCGAGCGCATCCTGCGGACCACTGAACGCGAGATGCGCCTGACCTTCCTGGGCATGTCCGAGCAGTTGGAAAGTGAGATCAACGCCGCCGTCACCGACGTGTCGCAGCGCTCGCTGGCCCTGTGCGACGTTGCCGACGGCATGCGCACCCAGGCGGCCAATGTGGGCGAGCAGAACCGTGCGGTTTCGGCCGCAGCCGGCGACGCCACCGAAAATGTGACCTATGTGGCCGATGCGGCGGCCAGCATGCTGGCGACCATGGAGCGCATGCGCGGCGACGCCGAGCACTCGCGCGCCATCGCGCTGTCGGCCACCGAGGAGGCGCAGCGCTCCAGCGAGATCATGGCCAGCCTGTCCGAGGCATCCCACCGCATCGACGCGGTGGTGGGCATGATCAATGCCATCGCGGCGCAGACCAACATGCTGGCGCTGAACGCCACCATCGAGGCGGCACGGGCTGGCGAGGCCGGCAAGGGTTTCGCCGTGGTGGCGGGCGAGGTGAAGCATCTCGCCAACCAGACCACCCAGGCCACCGAGGAAATCGCCGGCCAGATCGCTGGCATTCAGCAGGCGGTCAGCCAGGCGGTCGCAGCCATTTCCTCCGTTGGCGGAGTCATCGGGCAGGTGTCGGAAATCTCCACCGCCATTGCCGCGTTGACCGCTGAACAGCAAGGCGGCGCCGCCGCCATCGCCAAGCAGGCCCAGTTGGCGGCCAAGTCCACCTGCACGGTATCGACCACGATCACCACCATCTCGCAATCCGCCACCGAGGCCGAGCAGATGTCGGCCCTGGTTCACAATACGGTAACCAGCGTGGCCGAACAGCTTCAGGGCATGCGCGACCACCTGATCGGCACGCTACGCGGCTCGGTGGTGGGCAACCGGCGCGAACATGCCCGCGTCGAATTGGAAGCCGGCGCCCTGATGCAGGCCAACGGCAGCCGCCTTGAGGGCCGGATCAAGGATCTGTCCATCGGCGGCGCCCTTCTGGAGGTGGAGCCCTGCACCTTCGAGCGCGGCCAGAAGCTGAGCTTCGACGTGCAGGATGTCACCGGCATCGAGGCCGAGGTGGTGCGCCTGTCGTCCAAGGGCGTGCATATCCGGCTGAACGCCACCTGTCCCCAGCGCGCCCGCCTCAACGCCATCATCACCTCCGCCCGCGCCCAGGAAGAACTGCCGGACGACGTGGATCTGTGGTGAGGGTCAGCCGAACGGGTCGTCGCACTTGCCGCACATGGGAATGCCGCTGACGTCACCCGCCCGGAAGGCCTCCAGGATGCGGCGGAAGTCCTCGCCCTTGCGGATGTCGGCGAGGCTGTGTTCCATGATGAGGCCGATCTTGAGCTCGGCGTTGGAATCGTAGCAGGCGCACGCGGTCACCGTGCCGTCGCAGAACACCCCGACCGCCTTCAGCAGCACCCGGCAGGGCATGCGGCGCTGGTGCTCCAGGTTTTGCAGCGACCACACGCCATGGCGTTCGAAGAATTTGCCATGGGTCACGTGGCCGCCGAAATTGTTGGCGATCACGGTGAACACGTTACCGACCCCTTGGGCGGCCAGAAAGGCGCGGGTGCGGTCGCGCACGTTGGCCCAATCCTCGCCCTCGCACACCGCCTTGACCATGAAGTTGGTCTTTGTGTCGCGCGTCAGTTCCCCCATGCGCTTGAGGTTCTCCAGCGTACGGTCGAACTTGGCTCCCACATAGATGCCCTCATAGCTGGCCTTGTCCCAGCCAGCGAAGGAGAACTGGATATAGGCCAGCCCCAGCTTCGCCAGACGCTCGCAGCGTTCGGGCGTGAGCGGCGTGCCATTGGTCACGATGCCGACCTCAAGCCCCTGCCCCACCGCCTTCTCCAGCATCTCGAAGATGTTAGGATGCAGCAGCGGTTCACCCTGGCCGGACAGCACGTGCAGGCGCTTGATGCCGCTCGCCTTGCATTCGGCCAGCACGCGGTCGAACACCGCGGCCTCCATGAAGCCGGAATTGGACTGCCAGACCTCGTGGCCGCACATGGCGCAGCGCAGATTGCAGCGGCGCGAAATCTGGATATAGACCTCGATCGGCGCCAGATCCCGCGCCTCGATCTGGCCGATCAGCGCATTGCGGGCCGCCGCCAGGTCGCGCGCGCCCTCCTCCGGCCGGCCGGCTTCGTCCAGGGCCACACCCCGGCAATAGCGGGTACGCGCATCGGGCCGGGCGCGGATGGCCGCATCCAGCAGAGGCACCGCCTCGACGGCACGGTTCTGCTCCACCAGCGCGCCGGCCAGGCCCATCATGCTGTCGAGATGGTTGGGCGCAATGGCGAGGATGCGGGCGAACCCGCGCTCGGCTTCTTCCCAGCGCTGAAGCGCCGCCAGCAGCGCGGCGCGGCGGAAGATGCAATCCGGGTGGTCGGGAAAACGCGCCAGGACCGCCTCGGCCTCTTCCAGGCGCTGAGCCATGGCGAGGCTCTGCGCCTGGGAAAGGGCGGAGGCCGGGTCTTTCGGACGGGGGGCGGCGGCGGTCGGGCGGCGGGAGGAACGGCTCATCGCCGCATCCTAGCAGCCCAGACCCGCGTTTGTGTATGGGCAAGCACGCATTGTCGCGCGTGTCCACATGGGGCATACTCTTCAACCACTCGACGCATGTGAAGTTCCGGGGGGAGGCCCGCGGCGTTGAATCATTCGCTGGAACCGTACACCGAGGCGCAGCCCCCGGCGCCCGTCGGGCTGGACCGTCGTTGGCGCTTCGGCCTGCGCGCCAAGCTGCTGGTCGCCATCGGCACGGTGGCGGCG
>JAEZFE010000129.1 GCA_023437865.1 Pseudomonadota bacterium
GTTCAAGACCATGCAGGTGGTGCGCTTCCACGACCGCAAGCGCAACGTGCTGGTCTATCTGGTCTATTCCGACCGCATCATCGAAGGCTCGCCCAAGAATTCCATTTCGGTGGTGCCGATCCCGCCGGGCCAGGGGGGCTGAGCCGCCATGGAGCTTCCCGCCGATCAACGCCTGCTGTACCGGGACCTCGTCGCCAAGCTGGACTCCCAGAATGGCGAGGCCCAGCTGATCCACTATATGGGCGGCGTGCTGAATTCGCTGCTGCGCCGCAAGGGCGACGCCGAATTCCTGTGCGCGGTGCAGGACGCCTTCACCACCGGGCTCGCCGGGCGCCCGTGGGCCGAGCAGATCACCCTGGCGCGCGAGGTCATCGGGCTGGTCATCACCAAACGCCCCGAGGTGGCGCTGGCTTGGCAGACCCTGCACAACGAAAAGCCCACCCCCTATCAGCGGCGTGCCGCCGACCAGGAAGAGCTGGCCCCGGTCCCCGACCTGGACGACCTGCCCGATTTCAGCCTGACCCCCGAGGAGGACGAGCTTGAGCCGGCGCCCACTCCCGTGGCAACGCCGGAAGAGGAGATCGCCGATTACGTGGCGGGCGTGCTGGAGCGCCGGCTGGCCCTGTTCGAGGCACCGGCCCAGCGTGTGCCGTCGCCAGCCTATGCTCATGAACAGCCGTTCTTTCTGTTCTCGCCCCAATTCGCCCAGGTCACCCGCCGCTTCGTCGCCCGCGTCCTGATCCCCTTGGTGCGCACCGATCTCGGGCGGATGGTCATCGACCAGCTGCCGCCCGATGCCCTGTCCAATGCCGAGGCGCAGAAAGCCGCCCTGGCCGAAAAGCGGCCGGAGATCTGGACCATCCTGCTGGCCCGTCTGAGCCACCTGGCCGCCGACCTGCACGCCGCCGAAGTCAAGCTGGCCGCCGCCCAGAACGGCCCGGTGGGGCCGGAGTTCCAGACCGTCGAGGTTCCGGTCAAGACGCCCCGCGTGCTGCGCGTGCTCGGTGTCGCCTTTACCCTGGGCAGCCGCACCGAAACCAAGCGGGTCAAAGTGCGGGTGAACCCGTCGAACCACCCCACCAACGAAGAGATGCTGGCGCTGGACGTCATCACCAAGTGGCGGGATATGGCGGCGCGCGAGGGCATCGACCTGCCGCCCGCCTGTGGCTTCGCCCTGCTGCGCACTCTGCTGGACCTGGATCCCGAGGCCTATAAGGCCCGCGCCGCCGAGCTGATGGCGTTGGCGGTCAGCCAGGACACCCCGCGCGAGGTGATCATCGAACAGATGCGCCAAGCCAATGCCACGATGCCGCCCGATCTGGCCGACGCGCTGGCGATTACCCTGTTTTACCACGGCATCGATGGTGCCTTCGGCTTCCAGGAGCTTTTCGAACTGGCCATGGAATGGGGGCCCACCCGCCCGTTCCTGCCCGCCGAGATCGCGCGGCGCCCACGCGACCTGGCCTTCCAGATCCGCGACTGCCTGCGGCGCCGAGTGGACCGCAACAGCCTGGGCCTGTCCATCGTCATGCTGTTCGAGGTCTGGCGCGTGCTGGACCGCGCCCGCTGCGCCGCCGCCATGGATGCCGCAATCACCGTGTTCTCAGCCTTCCCGGTGGCCTTCGCCGGCGACAAGGACGAGAAAACCTTCACCGAAATCGGCGCCGTGCTCCACCGCACGCTTTCCGCCGAGACCCTGGACGCCGCCAACACCATCGAAGACGTGCTGAAGCTGTACGGCAAGGTGGTGGCGGGGCGCTAGAGCCCTTTCCGCTCTGGCTGAATCAGAGCGGAAAGGGCGACAAGCCCGAGCGGCGCTTGAGCCTCGCTTGCCCTGGAGGGGCAGCCGCCAGAGACAAATTTGGAGCTGGTTCCGTTTGAGCGGAAACGGCTCTAACGCCTGCTACCGCCACTCCAGCGAATCCACCCGCCCGCAATTGGGGCAGGTCACCGCCCAATGGCCGGTGGCCTTGCCGCACGCCGTGCAGGTCCAGGCCGGCTCGGCGGGGGCGCCGACGGCTTTGGCGAGCCAATCCTGGGCCGCCGCCTCGTCCTGCTTTTCCTCACGCTCCAGCCGGGCCAGCAGCCCGTAGAGGCCCTGGGTCGGACGCTGGTCCAGCGCCTGTTCCAGATGGGTGCGGGCCTGGCCCCACAGCTTGGCGGCCAGCGCCGCTTCGGCCAGGGCGATATGGCCGTCGGGCGCGGCCGGGTTGGCGCGCACAAGCTTCTCGATCCGCTTGACCCGCATCAGCGGGGTCTCCGCCGGCGCCAGGGCGATGAGCGCATCCACCAGATCGGGGTGCGGCGAAATGCGCCAGGTGGCGGTGATGATGGCGATGGCCTTGCGCGGCTTGGCAAGGCGATGCAGCAGCTCGGCGGCACGGACAGCGGCGGCCACCAGGCCGGGATCGGCCTTGTGGGCGGCCAGGGCCAGCTTCATGGCCGGCAGCGTATCGGTCTCGCCCCGCGAGCGCTCCAGCAGAGCCAGAGCGCGGAAGCGGGCGAGATCGCCGCCCGTCAGCGCGCCGCGCTTCCGGGCTTCGTCGAGCGTGGCCTCGGCCTCGGCCCATTGGCCGGCGCGGGCCTGAAGGTCGAACAGGGTAGCGGCGATGCCGTCGGTGGGGCCGTTCAGCGCCCAGGCCCGGCGGGCATAATCCAGGGCGGCGCCATCGTCGCCGCGCTTGATCGCCTGCGTCAGCAGCCCCTTGAGCCCAAGGAAGGCGGTCTCGGGGCGCTCAACCATTTGATGGAGGCGGCGCTCGGCCTCGGGCTCATCACCCGACAATTGGGCCGCCTGGGCAGTCAGCAGGCCGGTGAGCGAGCGGTCCTCCAGCAATTTGTCGGCCCGGCGGGCAAGGCGGCGCGCCTGGCGCGGATCGCCGGCAGCCACGGCGGCCAGACCGTCCGACAGCGCGCGGTAGCCCTGGGCGGTGCGGCGGCGGCGGCGGGCATCGAGCACCCGGCGGGGAAAGGCGATCAGGCCGCGCAGTGCCTGCAGCAGGAAGGCGGCCGCGCCCAGCACCGTCAGCAGGGCCAGCACCAGCACCGGCACGGTGGTGTCCACCCGCCAGCCCATCCAGCGGATGACCACCTCACCGGGGCGCTCGGCCAGCCAGACGGCGGCAGCCACCACCAGGGCGATGACGAGTACGAGGAGCAGCAGGCGGCGGATCATGTCATTGCCCCGCGCCGACGGCGGCCACCACATGGGCGGTCAGTTCGGACACTGCCTTATCGGCGGCCAGACGGGCCTTGGCATCGGCCAGCCAATTGGCCGCCTGATCGGCGGGACCGCCCTGAAGCTGCTCGGCCTCGCTCACCGCGCCAGCCAGATCGCCCTGCGCCAACGCCGCCTCGGCGCGCGCCACGATGGCTGCGGACGACGTGCCGGCAGCCTCACCGCCCTCGCGCCGTAGCGTCACCAGGCTGGCGAGCCGGTCGAGGGTCTGGCGCCACCAATCCTGCTCGACGGGCAGGACGTCGGCCCGCACGATGGCCGGAGCGAGGCCGTGGAAGCGGGCGGTCAGCACCGGGAAGGTGGGGATGCCGGTCACCGCGCGCGGCCGGACGGCCTCAAGCGCGTTGCCCACTTCGGGATCCTGGCCGGCCAGCGCCTTTACCGCGCGCAGCTCGGCATCGTACGGCATGGCCTTGGCCAACGCCTCGCGCAATTGCCCCACCGCCAGCATCAGCGCCGAGGCCGAGGACCGGCGGGCCTGCATGTCGCGGAAGCCGGCCTCCACCTTCTCGACCCGATCGGTCAGGCGCAGCACCGCCGCGGCATCGGCGGAGGTGCGCTTGAGCTCGGCCACCTGCTTGTCGAGCGTGTCCAGTTGTTCGGCGATGCGCGACACCTGCGGCTGGGCCTGCAACGCCTTGATGGCGGCTTCGGCCTGGGTCAGGCGGTTCTCCACCGGGCCCAGCGCGGGCGCGGACCCGGCGGGAGTCTGGCTCTGGCGCTCCTCCAATTGGCGCAGGCGCGCCTCGGTGGCGGCCAGTTGGGCGCGCAATTGCTCGACCTCGCCGGGCGCCAAGGGCGCGCCGGATGCCTCGGGCTCCTCGGCCACCGGAGCCGACGGCGCGGGCGGCGCCTCGCGGTGGCGGAACTCGGACCAGCCGAGCACCCCGGCCAGGGCCAGGACCACCAGCGCGATGGCGGTGATCACCGCTCCCTTATGCGAGCCCTTGTCCTCGGCAGG
>JAEZFE010000159.1 GCA_023437865.1 Pseudomonadota bacterium
TCAGGCGGGTCAGCCGCTCGCTCTCCTTGATGATGATGGACAGGAATTCCAGGCGCTGGGCTTCCTCGATGCCGGGATTGTCGAACAGGATCTCCGAGAATGAGCGGATCGAGGTGAGCGGCGTGCGCAATTCATGCGTCACGGTGCTCATGAAATCGTCCTTCAGCCGGTCCAGCTCCTTCAGCCGCTCGTTGGCCGCCTTCAGCTCGTTCGTGGCGGCTTCCAGCTTCTGGGAATAGGCGATGACCTGGCTGGCTTCGTCGAGGATTTCCATCACCTCGTCGATGCCCACCACCTCGCCCTTGGCGACGCTTGCCACCATGACGCGGGCCGAGGCGGTGCCGATGGCGCCGGCGAGCAGGCGCTCGGCGAAGCCCACCAATTCGGAATCGGCCTGGCGCAGGGTCTTGAGGTCGATGCCGCGCTCCTTGGCCCAGCCCGAAAAGGCGCGCAACGCCCGCTCGCGGCCGACGAAGCGGATGGCAAGCGCCAACAATTCGTCCACCGCCGCGGTACCGCGCCAGAACCGCTGGCCGTCGCCGTCGCCGGCGGCGCGGAAGGGCTCGACGAACAAGGCGGCCTGAATGCGTTCGATGGCGCTCTGGCTGGTCAGCAGCGACACCCCGACATAGGCGGTGAGGTTGGCGAGCAGGCTCCAGACCAGCGAGTGCGTGACCGGTTCCAGCCCGCTCAGGCCGAACAGGGCATAGGGCTTGAGCAGGTCCAGGCCGAACACGCCCGAATCGACAAAGGCGTGGGGCAGCCACCCGGAGCGGGCGAAGCTGGGCAGCAATAGGGTGTACAGCCACACCAGGAAGCCGCTGGTCAGCCCGGCCAGGGCGCCCTTTTCGGTGGCTCCCTTCCACAGCACGCCGCCGATCAGCGCCGGGGCGAATTGGGCGGCGGCGCAGAAGCTGACCAGGCCAATGGTGGCGAGCGCATAGGATTCGCCGATCAGCCGTACATAGGCATAGCCCAGCAGCACCACGGCCAGGATGGTGCCGCGCCGGATCGCCAGCAGCAGGCGCGACAAATCGCTGCGCCCGGCCAGGTTCAGCCAGCGGATGCGTAGCAGCACCGGCATGACCAGGTCGTTGCAAACCATGGTGGCCAGCGCCACGGTCTCGACGATGACCATGCTGGCCGCCGCCGACAAGCCGCCCAGGAAGGCGAACACCGCCAGCGCGTTCGCGCCGTTGGCCAGCGGCAGGGCCAGCACGAACAGGTCGGGGTTGACCGCGCCGTCGAAGAACAGCTTGCCGGCCACCGCGATGGGCAGCACGAACAGGTTGATGGCGAACATGTAAAGCGGGAACAGCCAGGCGGAGCGGCCCACATGGCTCTCGTCCACATTCTCGACGACGCTCATCTGGAACTGACGCGGCAGGCAGACGATGACCAGCATGGACAGCACGGTCAGCGCCACCCAATCGCCATAGGCACTGGCCGACGGCACGGTGAACAGCTTGCGGATGTCGGGATGCGCGGCGGCGCGGGTGAACAGATCGCCGAAGCCGCCGAACAGGCCATAGGTGACGAACACGCCCACGGCCACGAAGGCCACCAGCTTCACCACCGATTCGAAGGCGATGGCCAGCACCATGCCCTCATGATGCTCGGCGGCGTCGATGTGCCGCGTGCCGAACAGGATGGCGAAGGCTGCCAGAGTCAAGCTGACCAGCAGAACGGTGTCGCCGAGGATCGGCACCGGCGGTCCGCCTTGCAGATCGGGCCAGTTGACCAGCACGGTGAAGGTGGTCGACACCGCCTTCAGTTGCAGCGAGATGTAGGGCATGATGCCCACCACCGCGATCACCGTCACCAGTCCGCCCAGGATGGTGCTCTTGCCGTAGCGCGCCGAGATGAAATCGGCGATGGAGGTGATGCGGTTGACTTTGCCGATGCGCACCATCTTTGCCAGGATCACCGCCGACAGACCCGCCATCAGGGTGGGCCCCAGATAGATGGGTAGAAAGCCCACGCCGGTGGAGGCCGCTCGCCCGACGCTGCCGTAGAAAGTCCAGCTGGTGTGGTAGACGGCGATGGACAAAGCGTAGGTGAAGGGATTGGCGATCAGCGAGCGGCCCTTCTCGGCACTGCGGTCGCCGATCCACGCGATGGCGAACAGCAGCAGCAGATAGGCGAAGGAGATGGCGGCGACCGTGGTCCCGCTCATCTCAATTCTCCCCGCGTGAGCGTTCGACGATCAACGCCACCACGACGATCAGCACCAGCCAGCCGCCCAGCAGCCACAGGTACAGCAAGGGGATGCCGGCGACCATCACGTCCCGGGAGGCCACGGCCAGCAGCGGCGGCATGAACAGCACCAGCCCCAGCAGGAAGGCGGCGGCCAGCCGCTCCTTGCGCCCGGTGGGGTGGGCCATGCGCAGGCCGGGGCGCTGCCGGCCCATGATCTACAGCCCTCCCGCCAGATTGGCCTGGGCCGCCATGGCGTCGTCGAGGGTGCGGATGCCGCGCTGGGCCAACGCGTCCAGCAGCCTCACCATCACTTCAGCGGTGGTCAGCGCGTCGGCCAAGGCGGACGGGCCGGGGTCGACCGCCACGCCCAGCCGGCGGGCCAGCGCGCCCAGGGACGGGTCGGAACCGGGTTCGACGGCGAGGGAGAGCAGCAAGGTATCGAGCACCGGGTTGCCGATGCGGATGCCGGTGGCAGCCTGCTTGGCGTCGAGGAAGGCGAGGTCGAAGGCCGCGTTGTGGCCGACCAGAACGGCCTCGCCCGCATAGTCCTTGAACTGGCGCAGGGCCACGCCGATGGGCGGTTTGCCGTCTACCATAATATCGGTGATGCCATGAAACCGGGTGCTGTCGGGCGGAATCAGCCGCCCCGGGTCCACCAGCCGCTCGAAACCTTCGCCGGCCTGAACGCGGCCATCCTTGATGCGCACCGCGCCCAACTGGATGATTTCATGGCCCTCCTCGGGCTTGAGGCCGGTGGTCTCGAGGTCGAACGCCACGTAGGTCAGGTCGGTCAGCAGGCAGCGTCCCAGCGGTCCGGTTTCGGCATGGGCGCGCATAAGGGCGGCATCATGGAATTCCGGGCGGCTGAATGGCGGCTCGTCCGCCGTGAACTGGGCGCGCGACGGGCAGGGCAGGGGCACCCGTAGAACGGTGCGCCCGTTGCGCAGCTTCTGGCTCCATGGCTCTGCGCCATGCCGGTCGAGCACATCGCGCACGCTCTGGCTGATGCCGCCTTCCACCGGGCGATCGAGCCAGGATTCCAGGGTGGCGGAAGCCACCGGCTCGCCCATCCAGGCGATTTCAAGCGTCACATTGCGGTCGGACAACAGGGCTTCGAGATCGAACTCATTTTTGCCGGTGTGCTCGGCCAAGGCGGCCACCAGGATGCGCATGGCGGACAGCAGGGCCGGGCTGTCGCCGTGCAGCCACAGCGGGATACCGACCATGGTCAGGATGATCCCACTCCGGGCAGCGTCGCGGGCAAGGCAGTTGAACAGATCCTGGGAATGCAGGTCGGCCATGGGCCAGCGCTGGGCGGCATGGGCGCGGAATTCCCGTTCCAGCCGCTCGACCCGCTCGGACAGGATGCGCGCCTCCTCCACCAGCACCTCGTCGAAGGCGGCGCGTTCGCGGCCCGAGATGCCGGGATAGGCCAGCAGCGTCTCGGCGGCGGCGCGCATGTTGGCGAGCGGCTGGCGCAGCTCGCGTGCCAGCGTGCGACGCAGTTGGTTGTCCTGGGCCAGCAGCGCCGCCTCGCGCCCGCGGTCGGCCAGCGTCAGCATGTAGCCGGCGGGGCTGCTGTCGGGATTGCGGACCAGTGCCATGTGACCCTGGAGCAGGCGCATGGAATCGGGGGTGGCGCCGGCATAGGCCACCGAGTGGGGAGCCGGGGATCCGCGCAATTCCTCCAACGCGCGCAGCACCGGATCACGGCTCAGCACCCCAAACAGGGGCCGCCCTGGTCCCATCTGGGCGGGATCGCCCAGCAGGCGGGCGGCGGCGGGGTTGGCGTGAATGATGCGGTGATCCATGCCGCACAGCAGCACCCCCTCGTTCAGATCACGCGCCATCACCTCCAGCCAGGCGCGCTGGCGGGCGGATTGGGTAGCGCGATCGTCGGCAGGGGGCGGCGCGGGGGGCGGCGCCTGCTTGGCGTGGTCCAGTGCGGCGCGGATGTGCTGAAGCTCACGCCCCAGCCATGCCAGGGCGCCGACGATGATGCCGCCCTCGGCCAGCGCCGCCATGGTGGCGCCGACGGTGCCGAAGGCCACATGGGCCAGAACCTGAGCAGCCACCAGGGCGAATAGGCCGGTGGCGGCGATCAGGAGGGCGACCCGCTTGCGCTCGGTCATGACCGGCCCTCCGTCTTTGGGCGGCTCTAGGGCGCGCCGAGGAACTGCCGGACCTTCTCGACTACGTCGCGGGTCGAGAATGGCTTGGTGACGTATTCGTCAGCCCCCAGCGCCAGCCCCTTCTCGCGTTCAACGTCGCGGCCCTTGGCGGTCAGCATGATGATGCGGACATCCGCCCAATCGGGATTGGCCCGGATGGTCTGGCACACGTCATAGCCGTCGCGCTTCGGCATCATGACGTCCAGCAGCACCAAGCCGGGCTTGGACTGGCGGATGGAATCGAGCGCCTGCTCGCCGTCACGGGCGACGCGCACGTCGTAACCGACCTGCCGGAGCAGGAATTCTAAGGAAAGGACGATATTGGGCTCATCGTCCACGACCAGCACGGAATGGGCCACGGCGACCTTCCTCCTGTCTTTTGCTCCCTCTGCAGGGGAGCTTTGGAAGAAGCGTAACACCCTGCGGGCGCCATGTCATGACCGGTGCTCGGGCAATCCGTCGCGCTCGGCCAGAAGATGCGCCACCACCAGCCAAAGCGCATAGGTATCCCCCGCATTGCCGGGCTTCAGATCCGCATGGGCCAGATTGTCCAGCAGCGTCAGCTCGGCGTGGGGGGCCATGCGGGCCAGGGCGGCACTCTCGGTCCACGGAATGATGCGGTCGTCGCGGCCATGGACCAGGAACAGACGAGCCTTCAGCGCCGAGAGGTCGCGGGTGGCCAAGTCCATGCCGGCGATCTCGGCCTTGATGGG
>JAEZFE010000161.1 GCA_023437865.1 Pseudomonadota bacterium
GTGCGCGGCAGCCAGCAGGTCATGCTGCAGGTGCGCGTCGCCGAGGTCGCCCGCAACACCGCCCGTCAACTGGGCATCCGCCCGCAGATCATCGGCGGCGACTTCATCTTCCAGCCGCTCGACGCGATTGACCCCAATTCCTTCGCGGCGGCGATCGGCCACTTCGAATTCCCCGAGTTCAGCGTGAACGCCATCCTGGATGCGCTGGAGGAAAAGGGTGTGGTCAAGGTGCTGGCCGAGCCCAACCTGATCGCCATGTCGGGTGACACCGCCAACTTCCTGGCCGGCGGCGAGTTTCCGGTGCCGGTGGCGCAGGACATCGATAGTGGCCGTGCCGCTATTACGGTCGCCTTCAAGCAGTTCGGCGTCGGCCTGGCCTTCACGCCCACCGTGATCGACGGCGACCTGATCAACCTGGCGGTCAATCCCGAGGTCAGCCAGATCGATCCAACCAACGCGGTGGTCATGAACGGGTTCCGCATTCCCGGCCTGTCCACTCGCCGCGCCAGCACCACGGTGGAGCTGCGTGACGGTCAGAGCTTCGCCATCGCTGGCCTATTGCAATCGGACTTCCAGGATCAGGTGCGCCAAGTGCCGGGGATCGGCGATGTGCCGGTGTTGGGCGCATTGTTCCGTTCGTCGCAGTTCCAGCGCCGCGAGACCGAACTGGTCATCATTGTCACGCCGCGGCTGGTCAAGCCGGTGGCGGCGGGCACGCTGGCCGCCCCCACCGACACCTTCCGCGCCCCCAGCAACCTGGAGCTCTTCCTGTTCGGAGAGGTCGAGGGCAAGCCCGCCATTCCCGCCAGCGGGACCGCGCGTGCCTCGGGCGATACCTCGCGCGCGGTGCTCGGCGCCCAGGCTGGCGGCGGTCTCGACGGTGCCTACGGACACATCATCAAGTGAGGACAACGCCATGCGTCGCTTCTTCCTCTCCCTGGCCGGTGTAAGCCTGGCTGCCGCCTGCGCCCCGGTCGACCAGCCCGTCCCCGGCTTTGGCAACGCGGTCCGCCAAAACATGGCGGCCCACATCGTGAACCCGGATCCCCATCCCGACGACCTGCCGCCGCCTGAAATGGACGGAGAGCGGGTCAAGGGCGCCATCGACCGGTACCGCGAAGACCGGATCAAGCGTCCGGTCACATTGCAGACCACCACCATCATCAGGGGAGAGAAAAAATGAGGCTGCCGGGCCTTGCCAAGGATGATCGCGGTGCCACCGCTATCTACGTCGCGCTCGGCATGGGCGTGATGGTAGGGGCGGGCGGACTCGCCATCGACCTGGGCCGGGCCATGCATCTGTCCACCGAATTGCAGCAGGCTGCCGATGCCGCCGCGTTGGCCGGAGCGGCCGAGCTGGACGGCCAGGACAGTGCCCGCGACCGCGCCACCACCGCGGCCCAAGGCGCGTTCGGCAGCAGCAACCTCCAGACCTTCGCCAGCGATAGCGGTGGCTCGGCCGTCACTGTCAACGAGGTCATCTTCCTGTCTGCGCTCGACCCCGACACGCCGGCCCTCTCCGATACAGAGGCGCGGTTCATCCAGGTGCGGGTGTCGCCGCGCGAGTCCGCACCTTTGCTGATGCCGGTGGTGACCGGAAGCGACGCGCCGCTCCGGCTGGGCGCGACCGCGACCGCCGGCTTTACGCGGGTTGCCTGCAAGATTCCGCCGCTGATGGTGTGCAACCCGTTCGAACAGCCCGGCGCCACCACCGAGACGCCCTTCAGCTCGTTCGCCGGCCAGCAAATCCTGATCAAGAGCCATACCGGCGGTCATGGCGGCCAATGGGCGCCGGGTACGTTCGGCCTGCTCGACACCCCCGACGGCAACCAGAGCACCCAGCAACTTGCCATCTGGATGGCCAAGGGAACCTCGCCCGGCTGCTATTCCACCAAGCTCAGCATTCGCCCGGGTCAGGCCGATGCCATGCGCACCGCGCTCAACACCCGCTTCGACATGTACGAAAACCCGTTCTTCGGCGGTAACAACGACAAGAAAAACCCGGATTACCGGCCGGCGCGCAATGTGACCAAGGGTCTGCTGCCGACAATCGACTCAAAGACGGGGAAGGCAGATTTCTGCGCCCCGGTGGCACCGGCCACGGCGCAAGACGCCATGGCGTTGCCGCGCGATTCCTGCATCAAGGCCGGGACCTGCCGCTTCGGGGCCGGGGACTGGGATCGCACGGGCTATTGGACGGTCAACCACGGCATGGCGCCGCCGACGGGCACCGATACCCGCTACGAGACCTATCGGTGGGAGATCGACAACACCAAGATCCCTGACCCCGATCCGTCCAGCGGCACCACCAAGGAGGTGGGCAGCAGCGCCGATTCGACCAAGCGCTGCTATTCCGGCCCGACCGCGCCCAATGACTCACCCGACCGTCGCGTGCTCACCTTCGCGGTGGTCAATTGCGGCTTGCACAACATCCACGGCAATTCCGACGACATCCAGCCGGTCGCGTTCGTCAAAGCCTTCCTGACCGAGCCGGTTTCCAGCAGCTCCGACATCTACCTCGAGACCATCGAGGTGGCACGGCCTGAGACCAACAGTTCGGTGATGCATGACCTTATCCAGCTCTACCGGTGAACGCCATGCGCCTGTCCTTTCGTAAGCAACGCTCGTTTGCCGCCAACGAGAGTGGCGCGGCGGCAGTGGAGCTGGCTTTCCTGCTTCCGATGCTCGCGGTGCTGCTGGCTGGCATCGTCGATCTTGGGCGCGCCGTGTGGCTGCACCAATCGGCCACCAAGGCCACGCGTGACGCTGTGCGCTTCCTCAGCCGCGCACCCGATCCGTGGAACAACGCCGCCTATCAGACCCAGGCCAGCAACCTGGCACGCACCGGCAGCCTGGACGGTTCCGCCGCCCAACTGGCCTACAACATTACGGCCAGCTTCAATTTCCCCGTTGGCGCCGCCGCCGGCCTGTCGGGCAGTAACCGGATGGTGACCGGATTGGTGCGGTTCGACTATCAGCCGCTGACCGGATTTGGGTTCGTGCCTGCGGTCTCGCTTCAGGCCGTCCACATCGAACGCTATATCGGCGAGTGACGCCATGATTGGCCCCCGCACCCTCCGCGCCCTCTGGCGTGATGACGCCGGCTCCAGCGCAGTCGAGTTCGCCCTGGTCTTCGTCCTGCTGATCCTGGTGACCTTCGGCTCCGTCGAGGCGGGGCTGATGCTGTGGCAGTGGAACTCGGCGGAGAAAGCCACCCAGGAGGGCGTGCGCCACGCCGCTGTCCACGATCTGGTGGCCCCGGGCCTGCGCTCCATCGGTTCCGAGCCGCTCAGCGGCGGCGATTACGGCGATTGGTGCCGTGATCGCACCACCGGTGCCGTCAATGCCGATTGCTGGTTCGCGCCGGTGACCTGCACCTCGGCCAGTTGCTCCGGGGGGCAGGGGTTCAGCGCAACGGCGTTCGCCGCCATCGTCGCGCGGATGCGCGCCGTGTTCCCGCTGGTCGAGGCCGAAAACGTCGAGGTGGCCTACGTCTTTTCGGGTCTGGGCTTCATCGGCCGGCCGGGCGGCCAGCCCATGATGGTCACCGTCCGCCTCAGGAACATGCGCTACCAGTTTTTCGTGCTCAACGCGTTCACCAGCCTGCCGGACGTCATCCCGCTGCCTGCCTTTGCCGCCACCCTCGTGGGCGAAGACATGAGCGACAGCCCCCTCTGAGGTTCCCATGACGCAGAGCCAGAATGTTCACCCCTTCAAGGCCGTGGCGCTGGTCACCCAGAACATGCATCTGGCCCGCAGCGTCTCCGACGTCCTGGGCCAAGCCGGCGCGCGCATACAATTGATGGCGGGCGGCTTCAGCGAGCGCCGGGGCGAGCCCTTGCCGGAGCTCGCCATCCTCGACGTCGACATGGCTGATTGCGTGCAGCGCCACGAACTCGAACATGTGCTGATGGCTTTCGCCAACCGCATCGCCTTCGTCGTCACGTCGGCGACCCCCACGGTTGAGGGCATGCGGGTGCTCATGCGCCACGGCATCGCCGATCTGCTTCCCCAGCCTTTGGTGGCCGAGGAGGTGGTGCGGGCGGTGACGCTGGCCGTCGAGGCATTCCGGCGCCACGCGCTGACCAGGCCGGAGGATGGCGGCAAAGCGGCCCGGGGCAGTGTGATCTCGGTGCTGCGCGCCGGTGGGGGCGCCGGAGCCACCGCCATCGCCACCCAGCTTGCCTGTACCATGGCGGCCGGCCGGCCGGCGGGCGACCGGATTTGCCTGCTCGACCTCGACCTTCAGTTCGGCAGTGCCGCCTTTCATCTGGGATTGGCCCAGCGCACCACCCTGCTCGACCTGATCGCCGCCGGGGACCGCCTGGACGCAGCCATGTTGCAGACCACCATGTCGCAGCATGCCAGCGGCATTCATGTGCTGGCCGCGCCGCCCGGCATCCATCCGCTCGACGTGCTGACGCCCGAACTGGTCGGCCATCTGCTGGGCGAGGCGCGTCAGCTTTATCCCGCCACCGTGGTGGACCTGCCGCTGTGCTGGACAGCCGGGACACGCGCCGCGCTGGCCGCATCCGACCGCATTGTGCTGGTGCTGCAGCCGAGCGTGCCGTCACTGCGTCATGCCAAGCGCCAGATCGAGACCCTGCGCGAGGAGGACCTCGATCACATCCCGCTGACCGTGGTCGCCAACCGGGTCGAGCGCGGCCTGTTCGCCAAGGGGCCCTCCATACGGGACATGGAGGAGACCATCGGGCGCAGCATCCATCACATGGTCCCCCTCGACCAGCGGTTCGAGGAAGCCATCAACCTGGGCAAGACCTTGTCGGAGACGGGCGCCGCCGCCATTGCCAAGAAGCTGGCCGCGCTGGCCGATTCTCTGGCGGCTCCTGCACTCAAAGCCTGAAGGAGTGCCGTGACATGTTCAGCCGCTTTTCGCAGCCATCGCGCGGCAGCCGTTTCGCCACCTCCCCGGCGCCGGTGACGGTGCCTCAATCGGCCGAACCCGAGCCCCCGGCACGCGAGGACACCTCGCGTTTGGAACTCAAGATGCGGCTGCACCATCAGCTGCTCGACATGATGAACCTGACCGCCATCGACAAGATGGAGCCCGAGCAGTTCCGGCGCGAGGTGGGGGACATGGTGGGGGAGTTGCTGGTCCGCGAGCAGGTGCCGATCAATTCCAAGGAGCGCGCCCAATTGGTGGCGGATATCCTGGACGAATTGCTGGGCCTGGGGCCGCTCGAACCCTTGCTCAAGGACGGCGGCATCAACGACATCCTGGTCAACACCCACGAACAGGTCTTCGTCGAGCGCGCCGGGCGGCTGGAGCTGACCCAGGTGCGCTTCAAGGATGAGCGCCATCTGCTGCGCATCATCAACAAGATCGTCTCGGCGGTGGGGCGGCGTGTGGACGAAAGCCAGCCCCTGGTGGACGCCCGCCTGCCCGATGGCAGCCGCGTCAACGCGGTCGTGCCGCCCATCGCGCTGGACGGCCCGCTGCTCTCCATCCGCAAATTCTCGCGCAGGCCATTCTCGCTGGACCGGCTGGTCGAGATCGGCGCCTTGTCGCCGCAGATGGCGGTGGTCCTCAAGGGTGTCGTCAAGGCGCGCCTGAACCTGGTCATTTCGGGCGGCACCGGTAGCGGCAAGACGACCATGCTCAATGCTCTGTCGAGCTTTGTCGATCCTGGAGAACGCATCGTCACCATTGAGGACGCCGCCGAGCTGCAACTGCAGCAGCCCCATGTGGCGCGCATGGAGACCCGGCCCCCCAACCTGGAAGGGCGCGGCGAGATCACCCAGCGCGAGCTGGTGAAGAACGCGCTGCGCATGCGCCCCGACCGCATCATCTTGGGCGAATGCCGCGCCGGCGAGGCATTTGACATGCTCCAGGCCATGAACACCGGCCATGACGGTTCCATGTCCACGGTGCATGCCAACACGTGCCGCGACGCTCTGTCGCGCCTGGAACAGATGATCGGCATGGCGGGGATCGACCTGCCCGCGCGGGCCGTCCGTTCCCAGATTGCCTCCGCCGTCCATGTGGTCATCCAGCTCGAGCGCATGAGCGACGGCCGGCGCCGGCTGACCAGCATTCACGAGGTGACCGGCATGGAGGGCGAGATCGTCACCATGAACGAGGTTTTCCGCTTCAAGCGTGACAGCACGGACGAGAACGGCGTCATTCACGGTGCCTATTGGGCCACCGGCGTGCGCCCCAAGTTCCACGCCGAACTGGCTGCCAAGGGCGTGCACTTGCCTGCCGACCTGTTCTGCGCCGACCGGCCTTTGGCGTGACGAGGTGGCCATGCCCGACAACACCACGATCCTGCTGGTCCTGACCTTCGTCGCCGTCCTCCTTCTGGTCGAGGGCGTCAGCAATCTGTTGCTGGAGCTCATCGGCAGCCGTGGCGCCATGAACCGGCGCCTGCGCCTGCTGGCGCGGGGATTGGGCGGCGCCGAAGTGATGGCGACGCTTCGCCGCAACCGTCCCGACGAGTCCAGTCGGCTGGCCGCCTGGCTGTTGGCGCAAGATCCGGTCGCCCTGGTCGATGGCATGCTCAGCCGTGCCGGCATGAGTGTCCCCACCTTGCGCTGCCTCGCCTATGTGGGCGGCGCCGTCGCCACCCTGGCGTTGACCGGGCTGTTTATCGTGAAGCTCGCCATGTGGAAGGCGGTCCTGGTGGCCGTAGTCTTCGGCATGGTCCTTCCCGCCTGGTGGCTGCACCGGCGTGGGCGGGCACGCCTGATCAAGCTGGCGGGACAATTGCCCGACGCCATCGACATGATCGTCCGCAGCCTGCGTGCCGGCCATCCGGTCGCCAGTGCCATCAGCATGGTCGCCCGTGAGATGCCCGACCCCATTGGCAGCGAGTTCGGGCTGGTGTTCGACGAGATGACCTATGGCCTGGATCTCCGCGCCGCCTTGGACAATTTGGCCAGCCGAGTGCCGGTGCAGGACCTGCACTACATGATCGTTGCCGTGCGCATCCAGTATGGCACCGGCGGCAATCTGGCCGAGGTGTTGGCCGGCCTGTCGCGGGTGATCCGCGACCGTCACCGCATGCGCACGCGCATCCGCGCCCTGTCGGCTGAAGGGCGCATGTCCGCGACCATCCTGTCGGCGCTGCCCTTCGTTCTTGCCGGCCTGATCTTCCTGATGCGGCCCAACTATTACTTCAAGGCCATGGAGGATCCCGCCTTTCTGCCGCTGATCGCCATGGGCCTGTTCGGCATCGCGCTTGGCATCGTGGCCATGCACCGCATCGTTAACTTCCGCTTCTAGGGGAGGACGGGATGCCTGAGCTGTTGAACCTTCCGCCGGTGGCTATGGGTGCTGCGGCGGCCGTTTTCGGAGCCGTCATGCTGGCCGTGCTGGGGGTCGCTGAATTCTTCCAGCGTGATACTGGCACCAAGCGTGTCGGCGCGCCGGCCTCCGTGCGGTTCTCACAGGGCAACCGTCTTTACCGGCTGTTGATCGAACGGCTGTCCGGCAGGGTCACACCCTCCGACGAGCGCGAGGTCGGCAAGACGCGCCGCAAGCTGCAGCGGGCTGGCTGGTACGCGCCCCATGCGTTATCGATCTATTTCTCCGCCCGCGTGCTGGGCGGCCTGGGCTTGCCGGCGCTGTTCAATGCCCTCGCGCCGGTGTTGGCGCCGGCCATGCCGGTTACCCAGGTGCTGCTCGGCAGTTGCGTGCTGGCGCTGCTTGGCTATGCCCTACCCGGCATCGTGGTCGATCATCACATCGCCAAGCGCCAGATCGCCGTGCGGCGCGGCTTTCCCGACGCGCTCGACCTCATGCTGGTCTGCGTCGAGGCCGGGCTTGGGCTTGATGCCACCATCAACCGGGTCTCCCAGGAAATTGGCACCGCCCACCCGCTGCTGCGCGAGCACTTCCGCCTGATGGCGCTGGAGTTGCAGACCGGCAAGAGCCGCGAGCAGGCTTTGCGGGCCTTCGCCGAACGCATCGGCGTGGATGAGGTCAACGTGCTGGCCGGCCTGCTGATCCAGTCCGACGCCTTGGGTGCCAGCATAGCCGACACCTTGCGGGCGCTGTCCGATGACATGCGGGCCAAGCGCATGCTGGCGGCAGAGGAGCGCGCCCAGCAGGTGGGCGTCAAGCTGACCTTCCCGCTGATCCTGTTGATCATGCCGGCGCTGATGCTGACCATCGGCAGCCCGGCAATCATCCAGATCGTGCGCCAGGTCGGCCCGGTGCTCGCGCGGATGGGAAACGGGTAGGGGAGGCGACCATGCAACGCACGCTTTGCACCACTCTTTCGCTCGCCCTCATGGCTGCCTGCGCGCCCCAGCCGGAGATCCGTCCGGTCTTCATGCGTGACGAAATCCGCCAGCAGAGCGCTGCTGGCAACGATTATGGCGTGGGTAAGGAGCACCTGGCGGCTGGCCGGCTGGGGCTGGCGGTCGAGCATTTCCGCAGTGCCGTTGCCCGGAACGGCCGCGACCTGGCCGCGCTCAACGCCCTGGCGGTCTGCTATGACCGCCTGGGCCGCTTCGATCTGGCCGACAGCTATTATGACCGCGCCCTGGCGCAGGCTCCCGCCGATCCCCAGACCCTGAACAATCTGGCCATTTCCAACCTCATGCGTGGCCGGGCCGCGCGCGCGGTGGCGTTGCTCGAAAAGGCCGGGCGCGAGGCGCCCGGAGATAACCGGATCGCCGCCAACTTGACCCGCGCGTCGGCCTCGGCCGAAACACGGGTCGCCACTGATGCTGGGCAAGAAGAGGCAGACCCTCCCAGCCGCCTTCAGCGCGCCGGTCTGAATGTCTGGCAGTTGCGTGCGCATGCGGAGGCCGTCCCCACCTCCTGGACCGTGCCCGCCGCTGGGCAGGGGGAGGAACCACCGCTTCCCATGGCGGCCCCTCGCCCGGCGGTGGAGCGCACATCGCTCGACGCCCCCCAGCCCGTTTCCGTCGAGAAGGCACGGGTCCAGGTGGTGAATGGCGTCGGGCGCCGCGGCATGGCGCGCCGCGTGGGCTCTCTGCTGAGCCGCCATGGCTTGAAGGCCTCGGCCACCGACGCCCCACGCTTCGACGTGGCGCGCAGCGTTCTCAGCTACCACCCCAGCCATAAGGCCGACGCCGAGCGGCTGTCCCGGTTGCTTCCGGCCACCGTCCACCTGGAGGCCGACAAGAAATCCTCCCATGACCTCGTGCCGGTGCTCGGGCGTGACTTCGTCCTGTACGACCAGCGTCGCGATGCGAAAGGATCTTGATCAATGCGCACCTTACGCAATCTGCTGACCGCCGCGCTGGTAACCCTGTCGCTGGGCGCCTGCGCGCTCCCCGCGTCCCAGCCGCCAGCCGCCGCGGCGCCCAGGACCGTGGAAATCCCTCCCGAGATGTTGCGCATGGCCGAGATGGCGCTGGAAGACGGCCTGCCCAACGAGGCGCGGCAGCGCTTCACCCGGCTGATGGGGATGGACGCCCAGAACCCGCATGTGCGCCTTGGCCTGGCCGAGTCCATGCTGGCGCTCGATGAGGTGGGGCCTGCCCGCGAGCGTTTCGACGAGTTGCAGGCGATCGAGCCGGTGCGGGCGCGGGCGCTCCAGGGCAAGGGACTGGCGCTGATGCGCATGAACCGGCGCGACGAGGCCGTCAAGGTGCTGAGTGCGGCGGTCGAGGCGGACCCGGATCTGTGGCGGGCATGGAATGCGCTGGGGGGGCTGCACGACTTCGCCCATCAGTTTGACCTGGCTGCGGAAGCTTATGGCCGGGCGCTGGCCCTCAGGCCCGGATCCGGCGTGATCCGCAATAATATGGGATATTCCCTGCTGCTGCAGGGCAAGCCCGCCGAAGCCGCGCGACTGCTGATGGATGCGCTTCAGCGCGAGCCGCGCCTGGAGGCGGCGCATGCCAACCTGCGCCTGGCCCTGGCCATGCAGGGGCGTTACAACGACGCCCGCGCCGGCTTGACCCGCGATCGGCAGGCTGCCGCACTGAATAATATCGGTTTCGTCGCCCTGTCGCGGGGTGACTATGCCGAGGCCGAGACCTTCTTGGCCCAGGCCGTCGAAGCCAGCCCCCATTATCACGAACGCGCCGCCGCCAACCTGCTGCGCGTCCGCGCGCTCAACGGAGGCTGACATGGATCCCCTTGTCAAGGGCTGGCTGATCCGCGCCCTGTTCGTGCTTCCCCTCCTGGCTGCATGCTACACGGACCTCACTCGCTATCGCATCCCCAACGCCCTGTGCGCGGTCATGGCCCTGTCTTTCCCGGTGGCCCTGTGGCTGGCGCCTGCACCGGTGCCGTGGTTCCTGCACGTTTTGACGGCGCTCGCCGTCCTCGGCGCGGGGATGGTGCTGTTCATCCCTGGCCTCATGGGCGGTGGCGACATCAAACTGATGGCGGCGTGCGCGCTGTGGATGGGGCCGACGGTGACCGTGGCCGCCTTGGTGCTGACCGCGCTCGTCGGTGGCGTGCTGTCGCTGATCCTTCTTGGCTGCCGAGCGCTGCCGGCTAGTGGCGCCTGGCCGGTCCTGCGCAAGGGGGCGCCAGTTCCCTATGGGCTGGCGATTGCCCTGGGGGGCATCATGGTGGTATCGCGCCTGCCCATGCTGGCGGGGACGTGAGCTGTCGCTCTTCATGTCTGCCATGGCCAATCAGGCCACGGTCCTTTGATCGCCGATTGAAGGTGCCGTTCGTATAGGGTTCGCCGTGCCGCTGCCGACATTTGATCGGCGTCAAGTTTTGTGCGGCACGCTTATCGTTCACTAGCCCTCTACCGTGACGGGGGCCGCCGTGAACATATA
>JAEZFE010000280.1 GCA_023437865.1 Pseudomonadota bacterium
GGTCTCCCACGGGTTGTCCAGGCACTGCTTCAGGCCGAGGCTGATGCGGCGCTTCTGCGGATCGACGTCCAGGACCATGACCTCGACTTCCTGCGAGGTCGAAACGATCTTGCCGGGGTGGACGTTCTTCTTGGTCCAGCTCATCTCGGAGACGTGCACCAGACCCTCGACACCCGGCTCCAGCTCCACGAAGGCGCCGTAGTCGGTGATGTTGGTGACGCGGCCAACGAACTTGGCGCCCACCGGGTACTTGGCTTCCACGCCCTCCCACGGATCCGCGTCCAGCTGCTTGATGCCGAGGCTGATACGCTGGGTCTCCGGGTTGAAGCGGATAACCTGCACGCGGACGGTCTGGCCGATGTGCAGCGCTTCGGACGGGTGGTTGATGCGCTTCCAGGCGATATCGGTGACGTGCAGCAGGCCGTCGACGCCGCCCAGGTCAACGAACGCACCGTAATCGGTGATGTTCTTGACCACGCCCTCGAGGATCTGACCTTCCTTGAGGTTCTCGATCAGCTCGGAGCGCTGCTCGGCGCGGGTCTCTTCCAGCACGGCGCGGCGCGAAACCACGATGTAGCCGCGCGAGCGGTCCATCTTGAGGATCTGGAAGGGCTGCGGGGTGCCCAGCAGCGGGGTGATATCGCGAACCGGACGGATGTCCACCTGCGAACCGGGCAGGAAGGCCACGGCGCCCGACAGATCGACGGTGAAGCCACCCTTGACGCGGCCGAAGATCACGCCGTTGACGCGCTGATTGGCCTCGAAGGACTTCTCCAGCAGGGTCCACGCCTCTTCGCGCTTGGCCTTCTCGCGGGACAGCACGACTTCGCCGTTGCGGTCCTCGTAGCGCTCGACGAACACCTCGACGGAATCACCCGCCTTGATCTCCGGAGCGCGGCCAGCGGTGGCGAATTCCTTCAGCGGCACGCGGCCTTCGGACTTCAGACCAACGTCGATGACGGCGAAATCGTTCTCGATGCGGACGATGGCACCCTTGATCACGGCGCCTTCGAACGGGTTGCCGCCGCCGATGGTCTCATCAAGCAGAGCAGCGAAATCTTCCATAGTCATATGTAGTACTTCCTTTCATCATTCATTTTCCGGCCAGCCGGTTGGTTCCGGCGGTCTTGTGCGGCAGCACCACCAAATAGCAAACTGACCCCGGACCGATCCCGGCCGGGGCCACTAAGCGCAGATTGCAGGAAGTGTTTTACGACCTCGCGCGGACAAACGCAATCGCCCTGTCGAAGGCGGCGTCGGCGTCGAGTTCGGAGGTGTCGAGCACGTGGGCGTCGGCGGCCGGCACCAGGGGGGCCACCGAGCGGCTGGAATCGCGCTCGTCGCGCTCGCGCATTTCGGCCAGCACCTTATCGGCATCGGCTGCCAGGCCGCGCCCCAGCAGCTCCTTCAGCCGGCGCTCGGCGCGCTTCTCGACCGAGGCGGTGACGAACAGCTTGATGGCGGCATCGGGGCACACGACCGTGCCGATATCGCGGCCGTCGAGTACCGCGCCCTTACCGCCCGGCGGCCGGGCGGCGAACAGGCGCTGGAAGTCGAGCAGTGCCGCCCGCACCTCCGGAATCGCCGCCACCTTGGACGCCGCCTGGGCCGCCTCGTCAGTGCGCAAATCCTCAGCCGCCAGATCCTCGGGCTGAAGGTCGCGCGCAGCCTCGCCGGCACGGGCGGCATCGGCCGGATCGAACCCGGCGCGCTCCACGTTCATGCCCACGGCGCGATAGATCAGGCCGGTGTCCAGATAGTCGAAGCCGCATTCGGCGGCGATGCGCCGGGCCAGGGTCCCCTTGCCGGCAGCCGCCGGACCGTCGATGGCAATAATCATGGTCATGTCTTGTCCCTCAAGGGCCGGGCGGGGCGCCTCCGCACCCCTTGGCTCACGCTCGCATAAGCTCGCGGGCCCTCAATGGGCCAGTCACTCGCCTTGCTCGCTCCACTGCTTCCTTGCGGCCTAGGCCGCCGCGATCTTGGCGCCCAGCCCGTTCATCAGTTCGGCGAAACCGGGGAAGCTGGTCTCCACCGCCTCGGCGTCATCGACGGTGACCGGCTGCTGGGCGGCCATGCCCATGACCATGAACGACATGGCGATGCGGTGGTCCAGGTTGACGGCGATGGTGCCGCCGCCCGGCGGCGGATTGCCGTTGCCGTGCACGATCATGGTGTCGCCGTCCTCTTCGACCTGCACGCCGCAGGCCTTGAGCCCGCGCATGACGGCGGCGAAGCGGTCGCTTTCCTTCACCCGCAACTCGGACAGGCCGAACATGCGGGTGGTGCCGATGGCGAAGGAGGCCGCCACCGCCAGCACCGGATACTCGTCGATCATCGAGGGCGCCCGCACCGCCGGCACATCGACACCGCGCAGCTGCGAGCCCCGGATGACCAGATCGGCCACCTGCTCGCCGCCTTCCTCGCGCGGGTTGTCGAAGTGGATATCGGCGCCCATCTCGCGCAGCGTCTGAACCAGGCCGGTGCGCAGCGGGTTCATGCCCACATTGGT
>JAEZFE010000290.1 GCA_023437865.1 Pseudomonadota bacterium
GTTCTGCCGCGCGAGACCGCCGCACTGGATGGGCGGTGGCGGCAAGCTCTCACCCACATCCTTGCTGAGTTCGCCACGGGCGATCTCCCCGCCCCGGCCCGCCAGGCCGTCGAAACCCTGGCAGCCGAGGAGGCCACCTCGCTCGACGCCCGAGCCGCCCGCTTCCTGATCGGTGAGCTTTCCGCCGACGATCTGGCCGCATCGGTGTTCGTGGCCGCCGCTCTGCAAGTGCAGTGGACCGCCCAGGCGGCCGCTTTGCCTGCCGGCCTGTTGCGGTCTTTGACCCCGCCGGGCCTGTGTCCGGTCTGCGGCCTGCCCCCGGTGGCCTCGGTCATCATGGCCGGCGACCCGCTGGAAGGCGTGCGTTACCTGGGCTGCGGTCTGTGCGGCACTCGCTGGCACTTCCCGCGCGCCCGCTGCTCGTCCTGCGACACCGACAAAAAGGTGGCTTATCTGGCTTTCGAGGGCCAGCAGGCGCACGCCCGGGCCGAAACCTGTGGCGAATGCCGCACCTATCTGAAGGTGTTCGACGAGGCCAAATCCCCGGGTGTCGAGTTCCTGGCCGATGACCTGGCCACTGTCGGCCTTGACTTGCGTCTGGCCGAGGAGAAGTGGCACCGCGCCGCCGCGAATCCGTTCCTGATGGCAGCCTCTCGATGAACAGCCCTTTGCCTGCGGTCCACGCCGTCCTGGCCGACCCGGCAACCGATGCTCTGTCCGCCCAGTACGGGCGGACGGAGACTTTGGGTGCGGTGCGCGAGGCCCTGGATGCCTTCCGGCGCCAGGGCCGCACCGCCACCCTGGCCGATATCCGGCAGGCGGCAGCCGCTTGGCTTGACCGCCGCCATCGCCCCCGCATCCGGCGGGTATTCAATCTTACTGGCACGGTGCTGCACACCAATCTGGGCCGCGCCCAGTTGCCCCCCGAAGCGGTCGAGGCCGCCACTGCCGCCATGACTGGGGCGATCGCCCTGGAATTCGACCTCGACAAGGGAAAGCGCGGCGACCGCGACGATCTGGTCGAGGAATGGCTGTGCCGGCTGACCGGGGCTGAAGCCGCCACCGTGGTCAACAACAACGCCGGCGCCGTGCTGCTGATGCTGCACGCTTTGGCTGCCCACCGTGAGGTGGTGGTGTCGCGCGGCGAGTTGGTCGAAATCGGCGGAGCCTTTCGCGTGCCCGACGTGATGGCCCGCGCCCAATGCCGGCTGACCGAAGTGGGGACCACCAACCGCACGCATCTTCGCGACTACGAGGCCGCCATCGGCCCGGAGACCGCGGCCCTGATGAAGGTGCACACCAGCAACTATACCGTGGTGGGCTTCACCGCTGCGCCGGCCGAGGCAGACATCGCCGCCCTCGCCCATCGGCATGACTTGCCATTCCTGGTGGACTTGGGCGCCGGCTCGCTGGTGGATATGGAACGCTGGGGCCTGCCCCATGAACCAACCCCGCGCGAAGCCATCGCCGCCGGTGCCGATCTGGTCAGCTTCAGCGGCGACAAGCTGATGGGCGGCCCGCAGGCCGGCATCATTGTCGGCCGCAGGGATCTGGTCGCCAAGGTGAAGAAGAACCCGTTGAAGCGCGCCTTGCGGGTGGACAAGATCCGCCTGGCCGCGCTGGAAGCGGTTCTGCGCCTGTACGCCGATCCCGACCGCCTGACCGAGCGCTTGCCCACGCTGCGCCACCTCACCCGCCCCGCCGACGACATCGCGGCGCAAGGTGCCCGCCTGCTGCCGGCAGTCGCTGCCACCTTTGGCGACCGCGCCCAGGTCAGTCTGAAGGAATGCCGCAGCCAGATTGGCAGCGGAGCCCTGCCCGTGGACCTGTTGCCCAGTTGGGCCATTCACCTGATGCCCGCCGGGGGCAAGAGCGGGCGCGCGCTTGATGCTTTGGCTGCGACGCTGCGCGCCCTGCCCGAGCCTGTGATTGGCCGGGTGGCTGATGGCGCCCTCTGGCTGGATCTGCGCTGCCTCGACGAGGAAGGGGCCTTCCTGGCGCAACTGGGTCATCTCGCATGATCGTCTGCACGGCGGGCCACATCGATCACGGAAAGACCGCGCTGGTTCGCGCGCTGACCGGCGTAGACGCAGACCGTCTGGCCGAGGAAAAGGCGCGCGGCATCACCATCGATCTTGGCTTTGCCTATCTACCCATGCCGGACGGCTCGGTCATGGGCTTCGTTGACGTGCCGGGTCACGAGCGATTTGTCCACAACATGCTTGCCGGCGTGTCGGGGATGGATTTCGCCATGCTGGTGGTGGCAGCCGACGACGGGATCATGCCGCAGACGGTCGAACACCTTCACATTCTCGACCTGCTGGGCTTGAGCCACGGCCTTGTTGCTCTGACCAAGGCCGATCTGGTGGACGGCGGTCGTATAGCCGAGGTTACGGCCGACATTACCCAATTGCTGGCGCGCACCGGGTTGGCTCAGGCGCCGGTCATCCCGGTTTCCAGCGTCACCGGCCAAGGCGTTAGCGAGATTGCCGCCGCCCTCTGCGCCGTCTCGTCCACCCTGCGGCCACGTACCGGCGGGCGCTTCCGTCTGGCGGTCGACCGCTCGTTCAGCATTTCGGGGGCCGGTGTCGTCGTCACCGGCACCGCGTTCAGCGGCTCGGTCGCGGTGGGCGACCGCCTGCTGCTGAGCCCATCAGGCCGCGAAGTGCGTGTCCGGTCGCTGCATGCTCAGAACCGCAAGGCTGAAGGAGGCTCCGCCGGCCAACGCCTGGCGCTGAATCTGGCGGCGCCGCAATTATCCAAGGATGACATCCCACGCGGTGAATGGGTGCTGGACCCAGCCTTGCACCATCCGGTAGATCGGCTGGATGCCAGCTTCCGTCTACTGGACGGCGAGGCGCGACGCTTGGCCCATTGGACCCCGGTCCACCTGCATCTGGGTGCCGTTCACGTGCCTGGCCGTGTCGCCTTGCTGGATCGCGACAGCCTGGCCCCCGGCGACACAGCCCTGGTGCAACTGGTTCTTGACCGGCCCATCGGCGCGCTCGGCGGCGACTACTTCATTCTGCGCGACCAGTCCGCGCGCCGCTCCATCGGCGGAGGACGGGTCATCGACCTTTTCCCGCCCGCTCGCGGCCGGCGGACCCCGGCGCGTCTGGCGGTGCTGGAGGCGGCACGCTGCTGCATTCCCGAGGCGATCTTGCAGACCTTGCTGGCCCAAGCCCCGGGATGGGTCAACCTGGACCGCTTCCGGCTGCAATGGAATTGCCCCGATCTTGCGCCCGAGGGCATGGTCGCGGCGGGACAATTCGGCTTTTCCGCCGATACGTGGCAAGGCTTCCGCACCGCGCTGGTCTCGGCGCTCGCCACCCACCACGAAGCCAATCCCGACCAACCGGGCTTGCAAGGGCCCCGGCTGAAATCCGCGGTCGATCCTAAAATGGCCCATGAGCTGTTTCAGGTCATCGTCGGTGCCGCCGTGAGCGCAGGCGCCATCGCCACCGACGGCCCCTGGTTTCGCCTGCCCGGGCACGAGGCCCGGTTGTCGGCTGAGGACGAAGCCTTGTGGCAGAAGGCCGCCCCCCTGCTTGAGGGCGAACGCTTCCGCCCGCCGCGCGTCCGCGACATGGCCGGCGAATTGGACGTCGCCGAAGCCGACATGCGCGGGCTGATGAAGCGGCTGGCGCGCATGGGCCGCGTTGTGTTGATCGCTCAGGACCATTATTTCCTGCGCCCGGTCGTCGCCGAGATGGCATTCATCGTGGCTGAATGTGGCCGCGCCGCCAAAAATGGCTGGCTGGCCACCAGCGCGTTTCGCGACAGGCTCGACAACGGGCGCAAAGTTGCCATACAAATCCTGGAGTACTTCGATCGCGTTGGTCTCACGATCCGCAAGGGCGACTTGCGCAAGGTGCGCGAGGAGCGGCTGACGCTGTTCGGGGCCATTGATGGAAGGGAATCGTCCCCGGTGGGACGGACGGACTTCAAATCCGGAAACGGTCGGTCGCCGGCTGTTGGTGGGTTCGACTCCCACTCCCCTCCGCCACCTTCACCTCAATCATGAACCGCCTCCGGGTCATCGACACCGGCCTCAGGGATGCGCGCACGAACATTGCCATGGGCCTGGCGATTGCCCGCTCCGTTAGCCGGGGCGACCAGCCGGAGACCCTGCGCTTTTTCCGCTTCCCCCCTGCCGTGCTGATCGGGCGCCACCAGCACCTTGCGGCGGAAGTGGACTTGGCCGCCGCCGAAGGGCTGGACCTTGCCCGCCGATTGACCGGGGGCGGCGCGGTGTATGTGGATCCGACCCAATTGTGCTGGGAAGTGGTTCTGCGTGAACCGAAGCCAGTGCTGGATGCCGTGGCCAAATCCTTGGGCCCGTTGGGCGTGGCCACTACGGCGGAGGGCAACGACATTACGGTCGAGGGCCGCAAGATTTGCGGCACCGCCGGGTTCCGCGAGGGTGCGGTGCATCTGGTGCAGGGGACGCTGCTGGCCGATGGCGATCTGGACCGCATGGTCCAGGTCCTGACGCCGCCGCCCGGCAAGCTTGCTCGCCATGGCGTGCCGTCCGTTGCCCGGCGAGTCACCACACTCAAGGCCTTGTTGGGCGCCGCGCCATCCTTCGACACTCTGCGCGCTTGCATCACTGCAGGCGTGGCAGGTCTGGGCTATGCACCCTGCTCCGACATATTGTCCGAGGCTGAAGAGGCCGAAACCGCTTATTTGCGTGCCCCTGATCACTTCGTCCACAGTGGAGATGACGATGCCCACTAAACTGGTGGTCATGCTTGCCAACACCGACCCGACACGGCCCGTGGAAGTCGGTGCGCCGCTGTTTCAGGCGGCGGTGGCGGCCTCCATGGATTGCGAAGTGGATGTAGTGCTGACCGGTGCACCCGGCATCCTGATGAAAAAGGGCGTGGCGGCGGACATGGTTCTCAAGCCCGATTCGGGAAAGACCGCCTACGACTTCATCAAGATGGCAAAGAAAGCCGGGGCCCGCTTCCTGCTGTGTGCCGCCACCGCC
>JAEZFE010000370.1 GCA_023437865.1 Pseudomonadota bacterium
GGTCACCGCGCGCTTCTCGGCCAGCGTGACGCCCGGTGCCGGCAGGGCCAGCAGCGCCGAGGCGCCGCCCGAGGCCAGGAACAGCACCATGTCGTCGGGCGTCAGCCCCTGCACCTTCTCCAGGATGCGCTGCGCCGCCTGGGTGCCGGCCTCGTCGGGCATGGGATGGCCGGCCTCGATCACCTCGATGCGCTTGAGCGGCAGGCCGTGGCCGTAGCGGGTGACCACCAGCCCGTCCAGCGGGCCCTCCATGTGGTCCTCGACCACCTTGGCCATGGAGGCGGCGGCCTTGCCGGCGCCCACCACGACGACGCGGCCCGGCGGGCGCGACGGCAGGTGCGGCGGCAGGCACGCTTCCGGCGATGCGGCGGCGGTGGCCGCCTCGAACATGCGCAGCAGCAACTGGCGCGGACTCATGCCAGCCACCGTGCGGCCCAGCCCAGCGAACCCTCGGTGCCTTTGCTGGGCCGGTACTCGCAGCCCACCCAGCCGTCATAGCCCAGGCTGTCGAGATGCGCGAGCAGGTAGCCAATGTCCAGTTCGCCCACGCCGGGCTCGTGGCGGCCGGGCGGATTGGCGATCTGGATGTGGCCGATGCGCGGCAAATGGCGCGTCAGTGTTCCGGCCAAATCTCCCTCCATCAGCTGCATGTGATAGAAGTCGTACTGCAGCGCGACGTTTGGTAGCCCCACATCGGCGATGAGGTCAAGCGCCTGGCGGGTGCGGGAGATATAGAAGCCGGGCAGCTCGAAGGTGTTGAGGGCTTCCACCAGCAGGGTGATGCCCTGTTCGCCGAGCCGCTCGGCGGCGTAGCGCAGATTCGCGACCAAGGTCTCGCGCACCGCGCGGTGGCCGCTGGGCGGGGCGATGCCGGCCAGGCAGTTGATCTTGGTGGTGCCCAGGATGCGGGCGTAATCCAGCGCGCGGGCGACGCCCTGGCGGAACTCATCCTCGCGGCCCGGCAGGCAGGCAATGCCGCGCTCGCCATGGGCGAAATCGCCGGCCGGCAGGTTGAACATCACCATGGTCTGGCCGGTTTGCTCCAGGCGGGCGGCGATGTCGCCCGCGCTCTCCCCATAGGGGAACTGAATTTCCACGCCCTTGAAACCGGCGCGTTTGGACAGATGGAATCGGTCCAAAACGGGGGCCTCGGTGAACAGCATGGAAAGATTGGCCGCAAGCCTGGGCATGACCGTTCACTTTGGTTAGTTTAATGGTTGGAAATGGTGACAGGCAGGGAGCATTCGGGCAATGGCCGCCTCGACCAGGGACGATCGTATTAGGGGTGTTCTGGCGCCCGTGCTGACGCCGTTCGACCGCAATCTGGTACCCGATGCCAAGCGCTTCGTGGCGTTCTCGCGGGTGCTGAATTCGCTGGGCATCGGCCTGGCGCCGTTCGGCACCACCAGCGAAGGCAATTCGCTGTCGGCGGATGAGCGGCTGATGCTGCTGGAAGCCCTGGCGGTGGGCGGCATCGATATGGGCCGGGTGATGCCCGGCACCGGCACCTGCTCCATCACCGAAACGGCGCGCCTGACGGCGCAGGCCGTCAGGCTCGGCTGTGGCGGGGTGCTGATGCTGCCGCCCTTCTACTACAAGAACGTCACCGACGAGGGGCTGTACCGCGCCTTCGCGGATGTCATCGAGCGGGTCGGCGATCCGCGGCTCAAGGTCTATCTGTACCACTTCCCGCGCCAGAGCCAGACGCCCATTTCCCTGGGGCTGATCGAGCGGTTGCTCAAGGCGTTCCCTCGGAATGTGGTGGGTATCAAGGATAGCTCCGGCGAGTTCGCCAACATGGAAGCCATGCGCAGGGCCTTTCCCGGCTTCGACGTTTTCAGCGGGTCCGAGGCGCATCTGCTCAAGCTGCTGCGCATCGGTGGGGCCGGTGTGATTTCGGCCAATGCCAATGTCAACGGCGCCGCTATGGTCGAATTGTTCAAAAATTGGCGCGACCCGGACGCCGAAGGCATCCAGGAAGCCCTGGTCGCCTTTCGTGTTGCCACTCAGGACTTTCCGTTGATCGCCGCGCTCAAGGCCTTGGTGGCACGGGCCACCGGCGACCAGAACTGGCGCATTACCCGCCCGCCGCTGGTGGACCTGACCATCGAAGCCGAGGACGCCATGGTCAAGCGGCTGGAGCGGGCCGGCTTCCCAGTTTAGGCTCTACAACGCCGTGATGGCCTGGGCGGCTTCCTCGAACGCCGCTTCCATGGGCGCCAGCAGGGTTTCGGCGAATTCGCCGTCGCCGCGTGCGCATGCTTGTTCGATCTCTGCCGCCAGGCGGGCAAAGCGGAAGCAGCCGGCGGAGTTTCCTGCCCCCTTGGCGGCGTGGGCGGCTTCACGGGCCTCGGCGCAATCGCCGGTTTCCACGTGGGTGCGCATCCCGGCCACTAGTGGGCGGGTGCTGTCGATGAACAGGGCCAGCAATTCGCGGGCGTCGTCGGTGATGGAGCCGAAGATTTCGCGCATGGCGGTCAGGTCGAGCACCGCGGGGCCTTCAGCGGGACCTTCAACCCTGCTCTCTGTCTCCACCGTGCCACGGCGGCGGCGCAGGGCCACGGCGCGCGGCAGCAGCTTGCGCAGGGTAGAATCGAGTTGGGCCAGATCCACCGGCTTGGCCAGGAAGGCGTCCATGCCGCATTCCTGGCATTTCTTGGCAGTGCCGGCCAGGGCGTCGGCGGTCAGCGCCACGATGGGCATGCGGTGCAGGGTCTCGGCTTCCCAGGCGCGTACGCGGATGGTCAGTTCGTAACCGTCCATCTCGGGCATGTGGCAATCGGTCAGCAGCAGGCCGTAATCGCGGATCTGCATCCGCTCCCATGCTTCCAATCCGTTGCTGACCAGTTCTATGGCATAACCCAGCCGTTCCATCAGGCGGCGGATCACCACTTGGTTGGTGGGATTGTCTTCTGCCACCAGGATCAGTGCGCCCGCCGCCGCGGCCTCCTCGGTGGTGGGGGGAATATAGGTGTCGTCGAGGCCCGGCAGTTCCTCCTCGTCCTCCTCCAGGAAACCCCGCTCGGCGGCGGCGGCCACCGTGCGCCACAGGGCGCCGCGCCGCACCGGCTTGGCCAGGGTCGCAAACAGGCCGGCCTCGCGGGCGTCGCAGGCGGCTGAGGAATAGGTGGCGTGCGGGGCCACCATGACGATGCGGGTGTGGGCCTGCCCGCCGGCGGCGGCCAGCAGGGCGCGGGCCACCGAGACGCGCAGCTTGAAGTCCTGGGCGCCGTCCATCAGCACCACGTCGTAGCTCCAGCCGGCCAGGGCGGCGGCGCGCACGGCGGCCAGCGCCCCGTCGGTCGAGGCCACCACCGCCACCTGGGCGCCGAGATGGCCGAGATATTGCCGCATGGCCTCGGCCGCTACCGGCCCCTCGGCCAGCACCAGCGCGGCGATGCCGGCCAAGTCCGGTCCCTGGGCCGGCCATTCGGAGGCGACCGCCAGCGGCACGGTGAACCAGAAGGTCGAGCCTTCACCCTCGCGGCTTTCCACGCCGATATCACCGCCCATCATGGCGACCAGCCGTCGGCAGATGGACAGGCCCAGCCCGGTGCCGCCATAGCGTCGCGCGATGGAGGCGTCGGCCTGGGCGAAGGGTTCGAACAGGCGGGCCTGCTGCTCGGCGTCCAGCCCGATGCCGGTGTCGGTGATCGACACCCGCAGCACCAGTGGGCGCGCCGCCGGGTCGACCGCATCCACGGCGATCCGCACGCAGCCCTTTTCGGTGAACTTGATGGCGTTGCCGGCAAGATTGGTGATGATCTGGCGCAGCCGTACCGGGTCGCCGCGCAGCCGCTCCGGCAGGCTGGGGTCCACATAAGTGATCAGCCCGATGCCCTTTTCCAGCGCGCGCGGGCTCAGCAACTCGGCCACACCCTCGACGATATCGACCGGTGCCATGTCCACGTCTTCGAGCTGAAGCCGGCCCGACTCGATCTTGGAGAAATCCAGGATGTCGTTGATGATCGTAAGCAGCGCGGTGGCGGAATCGCGGATGACGCGGGCCATTTCCTTCTGCTCGGGTGGCAGGTGCATGTCTTCCAGCAACTGGGCCATGGTCAGCACACCGTTCATGGGCGTGCGGATTTCGTGGCTCATG
>JAEZFE010000429.1 GCA_023437865.1 Pseudomonadota bacterium
ACCGCGCAGGGCGTCAACCACGTGGCGTCGATCGCGCTGGCGTCGCCGCGAATGCACGGCATCAGTCTCGGTCCCGCCGACCTCGCCGCCTCGCGCGGCATGAAGACCACCCGTGTCGGCGGCGGCCATCCGTTCTACGGCGTGCTGGAAGACAGCAAGGGCGAGGGCGCCCCGCGCACCCTGTTCCAGCAGGATCTGTGGCACTACACCGTCGCCAAGATGGTCGACGCCTGCCAGTCCGCCGGCATCAAGGCGTTCTACGGCCCGTTCGGCGATTTCTCCGATTCCGGCGCCTGCGAGGCTCAGTTCCGCAACGCCTTCCTGCTGGGCTGCGCCGGTGCGTGGTCGCTGCACCCCAGCCAGATCGACATCGCCAAGAAGGTGTTCAGCCCCGATGCCGACGAGGTGAAGTTCGCCAAGAAGATCCTCGACGCCATGCCCGACGGCACCGGCGCGGTGATGATCGACGGCAAGATGCAGGACGACGCCACCTGGAAGCAGGCCAAGGTCATCGTCGACCTCGCCCGCGTGGTGGCCGCCAAGGACCCGATCATGGCCGAAAAATACGGCCTGTAAGTCGTCGTGCCTCGACGATTACCTGCGAGCCGCCGGGCAACCGGCGGCTCTTTTTTTGGTTCGATCGGCGAGGAAAGCCCCTTAACCCGTGCCGCCCAACCCCTCGCCCCAGGCGTCGGCGATGCCGAGGATCCAGGCGTCGCGGTTCATGATGTCGCGCTCCAGGTGGCTTTGCACCACCGAGTAGAGGTCGCGCACCGACACCATGGCGATGGGGCGGCCGGCATCGACCACCGGCAGATGGCGGAAGCCATGAACGCGCATCAGCTCCAGCGCCTCCGAAATGGAATCGTCGGGTGCCAGCGCGCGCGGATCGGGAGTCATGACCCGGGCCAGCGAAGTCGTCTCGGGATCCAGGCCGTTGGCGACCACACGGGCGGTTATATCGCGCTCGGTGACGATGCCCATCAGGCCATTCTCGACCACCAGCACACTGGCCACGTTGTTTTCCGCCATCAGGCGCGCGGCCTCGCGCACGCTGGCCTGCGGCGGCAGCGACAGGATGTCGCAGGGTTGGACCACGTCGGGGACAATTTTGGGACGCATGCGCACATGATACCCTGCCGGGATGATTGCGCAAAGGTATTACGCCCCCGCGCCTAGTCCTCCTCGGCCACCGGCGAGTCGGCGGGGGGCGTGATGCGGATCGAGGTCACTTGGTTGCGCTGGCGGCGCAGCACCTCGAAGCGGAAGCCGAAGAAGCGGAACACCTGCCCCACATTGGGGATCTGGCGGCTTTCGTGCAGAAGCAGGCCGGCGATGGTGGCGGCCGCCTCGTCGGGCAGACGCCAGTCGAATTCGCGATTGAGGTCGCGGATGGTCACCGTACCGTCGACCACATAGGACCCGTTGGTCTGGGGCCGCACGCCCGCCACGGCGATATCGTGCTCGTCGGTGATATCGCCGACGATCTCCTCCAGGATGTCCTCCAGCGTGACGATGCCCATCAGCGCGCCGTACTCGTCCACCACCAGGGCGAAGTGCTCGCGCCGCTTGCGGAAGGCGGTCAACTGCTCCAGCAGCGTGGTAGAATCGGGAATGAACCACGGTGCCGAGGCCAGTTCGGCTACATCCAGCTTCTCCACCTCGCCGTCCAGCGCACGCACGGCACGCAGCACATCCTTGGCATGGACCACGCCGATGATGTTGTCGGGGTTGTCGCGCCACAGCGGCATGCGGGTATAGGGGCTCTTGAGGATGTGATCCACCAGCTCGGCTGGCGGCAGATTGGCATCCAGCGTGGCTGCGCTCTTGCGGTGAGTCATGACGTCGCTGATCACCACGTCGTCCAGGTCCAGGATCGAGCGGAGCATCTTACGCTCCTCCTCGACCTCGTCCTCCGACGCATGCACCTCAATGGCGCCGCGCAATTCGGCCAGGGCGGCCTCGATATCGGTCTCGCGCGCCGCCCGCGCCCCAAACAGCCTCAGCACGGCATCGACGAAAACATGGATGGCGTGGATGGCCGGGCCGGCCACCGCCACGAACACCCGCATGATGGGGGCGATCGCCAGGGCGGATTGGTTGGCGTGGTGGATGGCGAAAGTCTTGGGCAGGATTTCGCAGAACACCAGCACGATGACGGTCATCAGGCCAGTGGCGTAGACCACGCCGGCATCGCCGAACATACCGATGGCAATGGAGGTGGCGAGCGCCGAGGCGAAGATGTGGACGAGCGTATTGCCGAGCAGGATGGAGCCCAGTAGGCGCTCCTTCTTGTCGTGCAGCTTGTTGACCAGGGCGGCGCGGCGGTCGCCCTGCTTCTCCATGTGATGCATCAGGGGCTTGGAGGCCACCGTCAGCGCGGTCTCGGCCCCGGCGAAGAAGCCCAGGAGAAGCAGCAGGAAAACCACCCAGCCGATCTCGAACAGCATGTCCACCCCCCGATGCGGGCCTGAGCCAGCTTACCCCACGAAATCCTCGATCAGCGCGCGCACCGCCTCGGCGGGGACGTCGCGGGTCAGGAAGCTCTGACCGATGCCCTTGGCCAGCACGAAGGTGACCTTGCCGTCCTTGACCTTCTTGTCGCCGGCCATGTGGTGGATCAGGCGGTCCACGTCCCAGGCGCGGTTGCGCGGCAGGCCGGTGGGCAGGCCCACCTTGGCCAGATGGCGCTCCAGCCGGGCCGCGTCCTCGGCCGGGGCCAAGCCCAGCCGCACCGACAGGCGGAAGGCCATGACCATGCCGATGGCCACCGCCTCGCCGTGCAGCAGCTCGTCGGAAAAGCCGGTCTCGGCCTCCAGCGCGTGGCCGAAGGTGTGGCCAAGGTTCAGCAGGGCGCGCACGCCGCCCTCACGCTCGTCGGCGGCGACGATGCGGGCCTTGGCGCGGCAGCTGACGGCGACGGCATGGCGGCGGGCGGCCTCGTCGCCGACGATGACCTGGGCGCCGTTCTCCTCCAGCCACGAGAAAAACTCGGGCTCGTCAATGCAGCCGTACTTGACGACCTCGGCATAGCCGGCCAGCACCTGGCGGCGCGGCAGGGTGGACAGCGCCGCGGTGTCGGCCAGCACCAGGCGGGGCTGATGGAAGGCGCCGACCAGATTCTTGCCGTGGCGGGTATTGATGCCGGTCTTGCCGCCCACCGAGCTGTCCACCTGGGCCAGCAGGGTGGTCGGGATCTGAACGAAGTCGACGCCGCGCTGCAGGATGGCGGCGGCAAAGCCGGTCAGATCGCCCACCACGCCGCCGCCGAGCGCGATCACCATGGTCGAGCGCTCGCAGCGCGCCTCCAGCATGGCGTCGAGCAGGGCTTCCAGATGGGGGAAGTCCTTGGTGCCCTCGCCATGGGGCAGCACCGTATGCAGGTGGACAATACCGGCGGCATCCAGCGATTTCAGCACCCGGTTCAGGTAGAGCGGCGCCACGCTGTCATCGGTGACCACGAAGGCGCGCTTGCCCTTCAGCACGGGTGTGATCAGCGCGCCGGTCTGGTCGATCAGGCCGGGGCCGATCAGGATGTCGTAGCTGCGCTCACCCAGCTGGACGGACACCAGGTCCTTGGGCAACTGGTCCTTAGCGGTCATCGGTCGTGCTCCAGATAAGAATCCAACTCCGCCAACACCTTGGCGACGGTGACCTCGGGGGGTTCGTCGGTGGTATCCACGGTGATGTCGGCTTGGGCGTAAAGCGGATAGCGGGCGTCCATCAGGCGCGCCAGGATCTCGCGCGGGTCGCCGGTCTTCAGCAGCGGCCGGTGGTCGCGGCCCGAAGTGCGCTTGACCAGAAGGTCCAGATCGGCACGGATCCACACCGAGATGGCGCCCTCCTTGATGCGCGCCCGCGTCTCGGGATCGCAAAAGGCGCCGCCGCCGGTGGCCAGTACCGCAAGCTCGCCTTCCATCAGCCGGGCGATCACCCGGCGCTCACCCTCGCGGAAGGCGGGTTCGCCGTACTTGGCAAAGAATTCCGAGATGGTGCAGCCGGCGGCCTGCTCGAATTCCACGTCGGCGTCGGTGAACGGCACGCCCAGGCGGGCGGCCAGGCGGCGGCCCACGCACGACTTGCCAGCGCCCATCAATCCCACCAGGACGATGGAGCGGCGCAAACGCTGGGCGATGCCCTCGGCCATGTCTTGTGCCATCAGGTATGGTCCCGCCGTTGATCGACACGGTCGCCGTCGATACACTGCCCAAGATTCGCCATGGTCGGACCCTAGCCTTACCCCGCGCCAAGGGCCGACCGATCAGGCCGCCCCTGCCGCTTTTATCCGCCCGGGACCGGGCATGTCCAGAAGTCATAAAAGGTTATCAACAGACCCATGAGCAAGATTGCCGGAATGCTGGTCGTCCTGGTGCTCGCCGTCGTTGTTGGCGGCGGTGTGTTCCTGGCCACCTTCGACTTGCCGCCGCCTTCGGCCAAGATCGAGAAAGTTATCCCCGATGACCGTTTGCCGCGTTGATCGCATCTCGGTGAAGGCCCTCCGCCGGCTGGCGGCGGGCCTTCTCACCTCCACCATCCTGGCGGGGCCGGCGGCGGCGCAGCAGCCATTGGCGACCTACGACCCCGAGACCATGGAGCTGGCCGAGCCCGCCGATCCGGGCCGTGCCGCGCGGGTCGAGACCCAGGTGCTGAAGGCGCCCAGCGCCGAATCGGTGGGCGTGCTTGATGCACGCCAGGGCGGTTTCGCCAACACCTTGTGGGTGGGCACGCCGGCCCCGGTGGCGCGCAAGCTGATTCCCATGCTGCCCGCCGCATCGGGCAGCCACACCGTGCGTGAGCTGGAGCGCCGCCTTCTGCTGACCGCCGCCCTGGCGCCCGACGGCGCGGTGGACAGCGACCGCCCGTCGCTGGTGGAACTGCGCGCCGAGCGTCTGGCCGCCATGGGCGAACTGGACGGCGTCATCGCACTTGCCAATGCGGCATCCCAGGCGGTTTCGGGTCCACTGCTAGCCCGTGCCAAGCTTGACGCCCTGCTGGCCTCGGGCAATCTGACCGGTGCGTGCGCCGAGGCGGCCAAGCTCGGCGGTGCCGAGGGTGTGCTCGCCAAGCTGCAGATCCTGTGCAATTACGCCGCCGGTAAGACGCTGGAGGGCAATCTGGCGCTCGACCTGATGCGCGAGCGCAAGGATGCCGACCATGCCTTCATCGCCGCCGCGGAAGTGCTGGCCGGCCTGCCGCCTCTGCCCGCCGACAAGGTGAAGCTGGACGAGGCGACGCCCCTGCACGTCGCCGCCTTTGCCGCGGCCAAGATGCCGCTGCCAGCCGATTCCGTCGCCAAGGCGCCGCCCGCCGTGGCACGGACCGTCGCCCTGTCCTTCGCCACCCCGTTCGAGGTGCGGCTGGCCGCCGGCGAGCGGGCCGAGGCGGCGGGCATCATGCCGGTCGAGGCGCTGCGCAAGCTGTATCTGGAGGCGGTGTTCGCCCCTGACGAACTGGGCGCCCCGCTGGTCAAGGCGGAAACCGCCGGCACGCGCTCGCGCGCCCTGCTGTTCCGCGCCGCAACCGACCAAACCGACCCGGTGATCCGCGCCCATTTCGTCGCCAAGGCGCTGGACATGGCCGCGGCCAAGGGGCAAACGGCCTCCACCGCGCGGGTATTTGCTGGCCTGTTGGCCGAGATCAAGCCTAATCCGGCTCTGGTCACTCTGGCCCCGGCTTTTGCCCGCGCCGAACTGGCGCTGGGTCACGGCACCGTGGCCGGCCAATGGCTCGATTTGGCCAAGGCCGACTCAGTGGGAACCAAGGCCGCCGAGAAGCTGTGGCCGTTGCTGGCGGTCCATGCGGTCAATGCCGGCACCCCGCTGCCGGTGTCCAGCCTGGCCGCCTGGCGCGCCACGCTCGACGGCCTGCCGCCGGACGTTGCCGCCCGCCGCACCGCTTTGGTGCTGGGCAGCCTGTCGGCGTTGGGGGCTAAGG
>JAEZFE010000499.1 GCA_023437865.1 Pseudomonadota bacterium
GGGCAGCCCCTGGACCTGCAGCAGCCGGTGCCAGCGGCTGATGCCCACATGCATGGCGATCAGGGTGAAGCCCAGGGCGATGGCGACGTGGCTGGGAAAATCCAGCGCGACCGGCAACGCGCGCGCATCGATGATCCCGTAGCGGAACAAGGCCGCCACCAGAACAAGTCCCAGGGCGACCTTGATGCCGGTGACGAAGGGCTTGCCCTTCGTCCGGGGCGGCTGCTCGTCCTGCCCCGGCACGATGGCGACCTTGTTCATGGGGTCAGGGCCGGCTCGGGGCCGGCCTGTCCACAAGGGTGTTGGCGCAAGCCTGCCATGGAAGGATCAGTGATACTCGCGCTTGCCGGCGGCGGTAATGATCGGAATGTGGCGCATCCACAACTGGGTGTTCCACAGCTCGCGGTTGGTGGAGTACCAGTCGATGGTGGCCCGCAGGCCATCTTCCCAGCTAACCTTGGGCTCCCAGCCCAGCAGGTGCTTGATCTTAGCGTAATCGCCGGTGTGACGCACCACCTGGCCCGGGCGCTCGCCGTTGTTGATGATGTTCTTAGGGCCACCGCCCATCAGGCCCGCGATGCTCTGCGCGATCTCGGCGACGCTGTGGTCGCTCGCGGTCGCCACGTTAAACACCTCGCCGTCCACCACCGAAGCATCCGCGTGCAGCACCAGGTCGACGGCGCGGCAGGTGTCCTCCACATGGACGAAATCGCGGGAGGCGGCGCCGGTGCCGTGGACGGTCAGCTCCTCACCCAGCAGCATGCTGGTGACGAAGCGCGGGATCACCTTTTCCAGGTGCTGGCGCGGACCGTAATTGTTGAACGGGCGGATGATGGTGGCCGGGAGGCCGTATGTGGACCAATACGAATAGACCAAGCGGTCGGCGCCGCATTTTGCGCTGGCATAGGGGCTCGCTGGCTTCAGCGTATGTTCTTCGTCCATGAGCGGTGCTTCGGCGGTGCCGTACACTTCCGACGTGGAAATGTGGATGAAGCGTTTGACCCGGTCACCAGCCTTCAGCACGGCATTGGCAATGGTCTGAGTGCCGAGGACGTCGGTGATGAAGAACAGACGATTGTCGAAGATGGACCGAGTGACGTGCGTTTCGGCGGCGAAATGCACCACGTAGTCGGATTCTGCGACCAGGGTGTTTACCAACTCGGCGTTGGTGACGTCGCCGTACCAAAATTGCATGCGCTCGTCATTGATGTCCTGCATGCCGGGCGGCAGATTCTCCATTGAGCCAGCATAGGTAAGGGCGTCGAGCACCCGGATCCGGTAATCCGGATACTTATTGGCTATAAAATGGACAAAATTTGAGCCAATGAAACCGGCTCCCCCGGTAATCAGGATTGTTTTCATCTTACGGCGCTCTTGGCAATTTATGATTAAGCAAGGGTTGTCGGACACTACCCCAGAAGACGCTGCACCCGCAACCATGTTACATGGCAAAAAAGGCCCCGCCTCAGGTAATCGAGCGGTTCGACTAAAGCAGCATTAGCGGAATTCTAAGCCACGGCTGTCCGGAGTCCGGCTCATGCCCTCGTTGCATCTGCTAACCTAACCTAGGAAGGCGGCGATGCGCTCGGCTAGCCCGGGCTCTGCGCCGGCCTTGGCTTCGGCGAGCAGGGTTTCGGCCTGCTCCAGGCGCTCACGCAGGGTCTGAGCCAGGGCCACGGCATCGTTGCGTTCGGCCCTCAGTATGCCAGCGATGCGTTGGGCGTTTTCGATGGCGAGTTGTTCGGACTTCTTCATGGTCGTCTCATCTCATCTCACATGCCGGTGATGGGAATGATACCGGTGGGCGGAGTGTAACGAGCGCGGATCTCCTCCACCTGCGCCTGCCGGGCGGCGGCGTCGCATTGTGAGCGCGCCATGTCGTACAAATAAATACCGACGGCGCCCTGGCCGGCCTTGGCCTGCTCCTCCCATTGGGGGCGGGCGGCGTGCTCGGCGAAGACGATCCCGTCCTCCCCGGTCTCGCCCACCTCGAGCAGGCGGAACACCGGGTTCCACGGCTTACCTTCCCTGCTGATCACGGCATAGACGGCGGGCTGGTGGTTCTTGCGTACGACGGTCTTCTCAACCGGAAACGGGCCGGCGAACAGGCGCCCGGCGATCTTAAGGCTCATGACTGGCTCCGGGGATCGGTTGAACGGGAGGAAATCAGTCTTCGCTGACCGACTGGAAATCGTCGTGCTCGCCCAACTTACGGGCGCGAGCTGCTTCGGCGTTCTTTACGACCTTCCAGTAATTGTGCTGCCAGGACCGGTACTTCCAATCGGGGCAACCGGCGCAGAGCGGGATTTCCGTGCCACGGTTGCCCAGATGCATGTCGCGGTACCATTGGAAGCCTTCGCCGTGCCAGATCTCGCGGATGCTTTCCTCGTTGACGTTGCCCATGGAGGTATTGGCCGAGATGTCGTAGCCGCACACCATGGTGTTGCCGCGGGTGTCGATGTTCAGCCGCTCGAACAGGAACGGGCAGGGATCGGCGCCGGCTTCGAGATAGGCGTTGGCATCGGCCGAACGCTGGTCGTCCAGCTCGGTATTGACGCCCCAGGTCAGGAACTTGCGCTTGATCAGGTAATCAATGCCCTTGCCCTCGACCCAGAACTTCTCGACCGCGTCGATGTCGACGCCCTTCTGGTGGACGGCCGAGGCAACTATCTTGGACGGGCTGTTCAGCTCGGCGCGCAGACGGACCATTCGGTCCACTGCTTCAACCAAAACATTCCATTCGAGGCCGGTTCGAACCTGAGAGTAGGTTTCCGGATCGCAAGCGTCCACCGAAAACTCGATCATGTCGACGCCAGCTTCCAGCAAGGCGCGGCTGTTCTCTTCGGTGAACTTGGAGCCATTGGTGATCAAGCCTATCTTACAGCCCTTCGACTTGGCGTAAGTCAGCAATGGCACTGCCTGCGGGTGCAGCATGGGCTCGCCGCCGCCGGAGATGCGCAGATAGGCGCCATAGGGGCCTGCTTCATTGGCTATTTTCTTGAAAGTCGCCTCGGGCATGTAGGGCATGTCCCGGTATTCCTTACGAATATTGGAATTCGTATAGGGGCAGTGCGGGCACAGCGCATTGCAGGGGTACACGAAGGAAAGCACCATCATCATCGGAAATTCCGATGCCTCCGGGCGCAATCCGTATTCGGCCTGCGTGTGGATGACGGGCGTGCTCGGCTGGGACATGCCATTCTCCATGATGAGGCGCCTCAGCGGGCGGCCTCGGTCTTTTCTTCGTCGTAATACCAGAACGGGCGGGTGCCTTCGATGCTTTCCCGCTCGTAATCGGCACCTGCCACCTGCCAGTCGCCGCAGCCCTTGCAGATGTTCGGAACGTTCTTCCAGTCGTGCTCGCGCTGGGGCTTGCGCACCTTCTCGCCCAGGATGGCCCACAGTTCCTTGATGGACTTATCGCGCACGTTTCCGGCCACGAACAGGCCTTCATAATCGATGGCGCAGCAGACGGCATCACCATTC
>JAEZFE010000517.1 GCA_023437865.1 Pseudomonadota bacterium
GGTGACCTCCAGTATGACGTTGGCCGGGGCGAGGGGCCGCATCTGCTCCAGCACCCAGGCATCGGGCACCGCCACCACGTCGGGCCAGCACCGGGTGCCGTCGGCCATGGCGAAGCGCAGAGCGAGATTGGTCCAGGCTTCGACCACAGCCAGGGACGGGATGCCGCGCCGCGCCGCCTCCCGCCATGCTTGCCGCTCGGTGTCGGCGAAGCCGGTGCCAGTGACCACTACGTCCACGCCCTCGGGGAACGAGGTGTCGGCCGGGGACTGCCACAGCGAGGCGGCGGCGCCGGTGGGGCGCAGCACCAGTTGGTGGCCGCGCGCGCGCGCCGGGGCAAACAAGCAGGCAAGGACGTTGGCCCCGCCCGGATTGTCCGCCGCCAGCAGCCAGGTCATGGCTGGCCGCGTTCCCAGGTGCGCAGGGCGTCCAGGTTGTCGGCCACCTTGTGGAAGGCGGCGGCCACGTCGTCCAGGTCTTGCAGGCTCATGGGCGGGCGGATGAATTCGTGAGTGAGGACCTCGTGGAAATGGGCGCGCTCGGTCTCGGGGCACGAGCCCGCCGAGTAGTCGGGGGCGCCGTCGTAATGGGGACACGAGAACGGGCAGCCCTTGGCCCCATAGGCGATCTTCTGCTGGTACATGGGCTGGAGGTAGAGTGGACGCACATAGCCCTCGCCCAGCAGCACGCCCTCGTGCTCGCGCAACTCGAACGGCGCCAACTCGGCGCGCACCGCCTTGGCGAAAGCAGCGCGGGACAGGCCGGTTTCCTCGCGGTTCCAGCGCATGGCGTGGACGTAGAACACATGGCCCACATGGTCGGGCACCACCGGCAGGTGCAAGCCGGGGATGCCGCGCAGCCGCTCTTCCAGGTAGGTCACGTTGGCCTTGCGGCTGGCGATGAGGTCGGGGCCCTTCTTCAACTGTTCGCGGCCGATGGCGGCCTCGATTTCGCCCAGGCGGAAATTGAAGCCGATGATGCCGGCGATGTCCTCCACACCCTTGGCCGCCACCACGTTCTCACCGTGATTGCGGATCAACTGCAGGCGTTCGGCCAGGGTCTCGTCGTTGGTGGTCACCACGCCGCCTTCGCCGGTGTGGATGTGCTTGTGGTAGTTCAGGCTGAACACGCCCATATGGCCCAGCGTGCCCACCGGCCGCCCCTTGTAGGTGGCAAACGGGGCTTGGGCGCAATCCTCGATGACAATCAGGCCGTTCTCTGCGGCCAGCTCCATGATGGGGTCCATGTCGGCGGGCTGGCCGAAGATGTGGACCACCACGACAGCCTTGGTGCGCGGCGTCAGGCGGGCGCGGATAGTCTCGGCCGACAGGCAATAGCTGATCGGGTCGATGTCGGCGAAGATCGGCACGCCGTTGAAGATCACGGGCGCAATGGCCGAGGCGGTCATGGTGTAGGGCGAGACGATGACTTCGTCGCCCGGCCCCACGCCGGCGGCGCCGATGGCGGCGAACAGGCCCGAAGTGTTGGAATTGACGCTGATCGCATGGCGGGCGCTGAAAGCCTCGGCCCATTCGCGCTCGAACGCCTGTACTTCGGGGCCGCCGAAGAAATCAGGGTGCCAAGTGCCGAGGAAGCGCGACAGCACACCCGAATGGACGACGCGGGCGGCGGCCTCGGCCTCTTCCTTGCCCATGGTGCGGTAGCCGGGGAACAGGCGGGTGCGTACGGGGCTTCCGCCCAGGAGTGCAAGCTGGCTCATGGTGTCCTTTCCTGCTCGCGGGCCATGGCAATCAGCCGGGCGCATACGGCCTGGGCGGCCAGGGCGGTTTGCCCGGTGCTGACGGGCGGCGTACCGCCGTTCAAATGGGCGAAGATGGCGTCCGCCGCTTGAGCGAAGGCCATGTCCAACTGGGTGAGTTTGGCGTTCGGTGCCGCCAGCACCCGGTAATTGTCGAACAGCGGCGCATCCACCACATCCTGGCGGGCGATGGTGAAGCCCGAATCGGTCAGCCGCACGCGCTGCTTCTCGAACAGCAGGTCCAGTTCGAAGATGGTGAAATGGCCGCGGTCCAGTCCCAGCAGGCGGATGGTCGCGCCGCCGGCAGCGGCCAGCGTGCACGACAGCGTGGGGTCCTCGGGCAGGTAGTCCACCAGGGCGCCGTCCACGCTCACCGGCTCCAGCGATCCCAGCAGGTACTGGAGCAGGTCGACCATGTGCGAGCCGTTGTTGAGGATGCCCTTGGTGTAGAGCCCCACCGCGCCTTGCAGCCGGCCCAAGCAACCGGCGGCGATGTCGGCCTGCAGCGCGGCCATGGCCGGGTCGAAGCGGCGCAGGTAGTTCACGACCAGTGCCTTGCCGCGTTCGGCGAAGGCTGCTACCAGCGCGCGGGCCTCGTCCAGGTCGTCAGTCAGCGGCTTTTCGGCAAAGGTTACGGCCACGTCCATGTCGAGCAACCGGTGCAGGACGTCCGCATGGCTGTGGGTGGGGCCGGCGATGCAGGCCACCGCGAACGGGCGGTGGGTGAAGGCCGAGAGCTCGGCGGCGCCTTCGGGAATGGCCCAATGCTCCATGAAGGCATGGCGGCGATCCGCGTCGGGCTCTACGCAGGCCGCCAGGCGGAAGCCGGGATGGCCGCCGAATGCCTTGGCATGGGTGCGCACGACCGTGTCGGTCCGTCCTTCGTCGTAGCCGCCGGCGATGCGCCCGCAGCCGATGATCAGGACGTCCTTCATGGATGCGCCGCCAGCCACTCGTCGCGCAGGATGCTGAGCCGGATGGCGTCGTAATAGCGGCCGTTGCGCCAGATCTCGGCCCGCAGCACGCCCTCGCGGGTCATGCCGGCTTTCTCGTAGCAGCGCAGGCCGCCGATGTTGTCGGCGTTGACGCCCAGCCACACCTTGTTGAGGTTCAGGCGCTCGAAGCCATAGGCCACTACCATGCGGGTCGCCTCGGTGCCGATGCCACGGCCGCGCACGTCCTCGCCGATCAGGATGCGCAGCTCGGCGTGGCGGGCCACCCAATTCAGGCCATAGAGGCCCACATGGCCCAGCAGGGTCTCGTTGCTGTCGCGGATGCCGAACAACACGGCGCCTTCGGCCATCAGGGCGTCATACTGGCGGGCCACGTCGTCGCGGGTGGTGGGGCGGTTGCCGGTGACCATGAAATGGGTGGCCCGACCGTCATTGGCCCAGCGCTCCATGGCGTCAGTCCATTCATCGCGCGACAGCGGCGTCAGCGTCACGGCGTCGCCCGTCAGATAGGTCAGGGTGCTCATGAATGCACCTTGCGGTCCCGCTCGGGGATCTCGGCGAAGCTGTGGGTGACCGCGTGGTTGCAATGGACGGCATTGATGCGGCCGATGTCAGGGCGGCGGGCCAGCAGGTCCAGGATGTGGGCAATGCCGAACACCCGGTCCGGGCAGTCCAGTTCGGCGAAGACCTGGGCCACGAACTCCATGTCCTCGGGATAGTCCACCGTCCAGCGCATGTGGGTCAGATCGGCGGAATGGGGCAGGTTGGCCCAGCGATAAGGGCTGCCTTCGGCGGTGAAGTTGAGCGTGAACCACTCGCGCTTGATGCCTGGCTCGGTCTCGGTCCACAACCGGGTCAGCGCCGCCATGCTCATGACCTCGGCGTCAAGGCCATGGGGGAAGGTGGAGGGCTTGTTGTTGGTGGCGAGGTCCAGGGCGGGATTGGCGTTGAACATATCCACCAGCGAGTCCGCCACATCGGGGTCCACCAGCGGGCAATCGGCAGTGACGCGCACGATGGCATCGCCGCCGAAGGCCAGTGCGGTCTGGTAGAAGCGGTCGGCCAGATCGGTCTCGCTGCCGGCATAGGCGCGCACGCCCTCGGCGCGGGCCACGTCCAGCAGCGGCCGGTTTTCCTCATTGTCGGCGGTGGCCAGTACCACCTCGTCCACCCGCTGGGCTGCTTTCAGGCGGCGGATAACCTGGGCAAGCATGGGGCGGTCGCCCAGCGGCAACATCACCTTGCGCGGCAGCCGAGTCGAACCAATGCGCGCCTGGACGACACCCAATACCTTGCCTGCCATGGGCCTTCTCCCCGTTAGTCGGTCTTCTCACACTCGGCCCGTGCCTGCAGATCGGTGAGGAATTGCCGCGCCTTGCCGAACAGCAGCTCCAGCCGCTCCTCGACCCGTTTGAGCGAGAAGTCGAAGAAGTCGCGCCGCGCCTCGGCATCCTGGATGCGATCGCCGAAATAGGCGGTCACCCACACCATGGATTCGATGGTGGAGCCCACGAAATTGTTCGGCCCTCTCCATGCCTTGCGGTGCTCCTCCGGCATCTCCCTGAGCGCCTTCATCAGGTCGTAGTAGGAGCGGGCATCGTTGCGCGCCTCGGCCAGGTTGTTCCGGACCCAGGCGCAATAGGCGTCGAAGGCCTCGATCTTCTCGTCAAACGAGATGGTTTTGACGAACGCGCCCTTGGCGAAGTGGGTCATCTGGTTGGCGATGTTGGTCAGCACGCGGCTGGCGTCAACCGGGGTTTCGAAGCGCAGCGAGCGGGGCGACTTGGGCTTGGCGCCGGTGATCCGGGCGCCATCCGAGCAATTGTAGAGATCCACGCCACGGAGCGCCTGGGCCTCCGCGAACAGGCGGCGCGACAGGTCCAGGTGCCAGGCCGAATAAACCTTGCCACCGAAATTCCCGGGCACTTCACGGTCGAAGCGGCGGCGCCACATATCGTCGTGGGCCCGCTTTTCCTCTTCGGTGGCGAATTTGTAGGCGCCGCTGGCATGATGGTCGTCCATGCGCCGCGCGCCGCAATCGGTGCCGATCAGGTAAATTTGCCCGAAGCCCAGGGTGGCGCCGACCGAGAAGCCGGCATTGGACACCAGCGGATCGACGCCGTAGACCGATGCCACGTCGGGCGCCAGGATAGCGCTAGAGGTCAGAGCGCCCCGCTGGTAGAACCAGGTCCGGTCGAATAGCGGCGGCACGCTGGGCTGCACGGTGGTGGTGGCGATCAGCGTTATGCCGTGCAGGCCGTGCTGCTTATCCAGCCGGCTGAGGATGTTGTAGACCTCCTCGACATTCTCGTTCTCGATGTGGAGGTCGGGGCGCAGGCCGGCTTCGAGCAGCGGCCCCAGCGAGGTGCCGCACGACATCAGGACGATGTGCTGGCGCCACTTGTGGATCTCGGGGATCGTGCGGCGCAGCGACGGGCCTGAGCCGCAGACGAACAGCGGTGCCTTCTGCTCGATGTAGCGCTTGCCGGCCAGTTGGTGGAACGCATTGCTGGCGAAGTTGCCGAAGGCGTTGGTCATCATGACCATCTCGTCTTCGAAGAAGCCGGTATTCAGCTCGATGTGGCGCTTGCACTCGCTGAAGGCATTATAGGCCTCCTTCAGCACCCATGAGTAATAATTGAAATAGCAGAAGGTGCCGTCCAGGAAGGCACGGCCGTTGTGCACCACGATGTTCTCGATGGCGCGGCAAATCTGGTCGGGCTGGTCGTGGAAGACGAAATGCAGCTCGATACGGCGCTCGGCCGCCCGCTCCATTAGAGCGGCCCAATCCACCACCTCCATGGAGTGGAGCAGGAATTCGGGCACCGGTTCGATCAGCACCATGTGGCGGGCCGAGGTCTTCTCGATCAGCAGGGGCACATGGCGGCCCATGCCGATGCCGAACACCAGATGAAATCCCACGTCGTTGACCCGCATGGTGGACGGGGTGATGTCGCGCTCCTTGCAATATTCGACGTAATCGGTCAGCAGCGGGACGCCGATCTCGGAAATGTTGCTGCAGTTGGCGGCCACCGACAGACG
>JAEZFE010000051.1 GCA_023437865.1 Pseudomonadota bacterium
CGCATGACCTGCTGCATCACGCCCAGAGTGATGGCCCCGGAGGCGAAGGTCGGGCCCATGGCGATGTACGGGTTCAGCACGCCGAACTGCAGGTAGCTCCACTTTGCGATGTCGAAATACAGGTAGAGCTTGTAGAGCGTGAAGTAGTTGGCCCGGACATGGCGGTAGAGCTCGGCCAGCGTGGGCGGCCGCGCGCGCTCCTCGTTGTCTTCGCCGTACACCAGCTCCTTGCGGTAGGCGGCCTCGACCTTCTGGTTGTTGAATTCCAGTCCCGGCAGCTTGATGCCCACCAGCGCCAGCAGCCCGGTGCCGAACAGGGACCACACCAGCGCCACCCAGACCAGCGAATGCGGGATGGCGCCGATCCACGGCAACTCCGAGACCTTCTCCGACATCACCCACAGCATCGGCAGGAAGGCGAACAGCGTCATCAGCGATTGCAGCAGGGCGGTGCCCAGGGTCTGCATGATCGTCGAGAAGCGCATCGTGTCTTCCTGGATCCGCTGCGAGGCGCCCTCGATGTGCCGCACTTCCTGCCAGCGGCTGGTGTAGTAGTCGTTCATCGCCGTGCGCCAGCGGAACACGTAGTGGCGCAGGAAGAACTCCAGGATCACCGCCGCAATGATCGCCACGCCAGCGATGCCGGCGAAGGTCCACAGGTAGCCCAGGATCTGCTCGAAGGTCACCGCCCCCGGTGTGCCCAGCGCCTTCTGGATGGTGTCGTAGAAGCCGCCGAACCATTCATTGATCATGACGTCCAGCTGAACCCGGAAATAGGTCACGCCGATGATGAACAGGGTGCCGATCACGGACCAGTGCAGCCAGCGGCGGCTCAGGAAGAAGCTTCTGAACATGAGGTATCCCGTGAATAGCGGTAGAGAAAGCGCGGTAGTGGATTGTGCAGGAAGCGGGCGGGCCGGCCGTCAGAGCCGGGCAGGGCGGGGGCGGGTCTTCAGCCTCGCTTCAGGCATCCGGGTTAGTCCTGGCCGGCAGGCCGGCGCCTTGCGGAGCGGTCGGATGTGGGTCCTGGGCCACGGCTCCTTGCTGCCACCCGCCGCCGAAGGACGCGCCCGACCGTTTGTCGTGACAAGCCGTAAGCGGGGGTCAGTTTTGACCATACTTCCTCGTCCGGCCCGTAAAACTGCCTTAGCATTTGGGCCTTCCACCGCTTTCGGCCATCCCGCATGTTCTTTGCCGCCATTTCCGATTTCAAGGACGTCATCGAGGCCACGCTCCACCTGTCGCGTGACGCCCTGCACGTCCACATCGGCCTGGTGATGTTCATCGCGGTGGCCGCCAGCCTGCGCGGCGAACGTCGCTTCGTCCTGTCGTTCCTGGTGCTGCTTGGCGCCTGCGTAGTGAACGAGATGGCCGATTTTTCCCATGCAGCCGCCCAGAACATCCCCTTTAGCTGGCTCGGCAGCGCCAAGGATGTCGTCAACACGCTGTTCTGGCCAGCCATCGGCGTGGCGGCCGGCCCGCATATCCTGCGGCTGCTGCGGCTCGCCCGGCAGGCGCAGGCGGACGGTGATTCTCGGCCTCTGCCGGAATCAAGCGGTCGGGCTCGATAGCGTGGGGCTTTCAGCCGCCAGCCTCGCCCGGCCCTGGTCCCTGCCCACTTCTGCTTTCGCCTTCCCTTTCTTTTGCGTCCACCAACGATGGCCCAGTCCCTGCTGGCGTTGCTCGACCCGTTCCTGAAACCGTCCGAGCGGATCCGCTGGTACAGCCTGATGCTGCTGCTGACGCTGGTGACGGTGATGCTGTTCATCGGATCCCGCCCAGGCGTGGAGGTCATCGTCCCCAATCCCCCGTGGGACAAGCTGGCCCACCTCGTCGCCTACGGCGGCTTCGGGACCCTCGCCTGGATCTTCCTCGGTGGCCGATCGACCCTCATCCCGGTGGCGGTGGCCGGCCTGATCGGCCTGATGGACGAGGTGATGCAGTATTACCACCCCGGGCGGTCGGCCGACTTCCGGGACATCATCGCCGACCTGAGCGGCGCCTTGCTGGCGATGCTGGTGCTGCGGATCCTGCAGGCGGCGGCGCGGCGGCGTGCGCAGGCAACGTAGGGCGAGCTCGCCAAGAACTAGCAAGTCGTGGCTCGCGCAGCGCAGTTGCGGGAGCGCTGCCTGCTCTGCTTCAACGCCGCCAGCCTGCCGCAGTTCCATGATCCAAACCTCCTGAGGCATCCTGACGCTGGCGCTAAAATCCGGCGACTCGGCGGCTAGGGTGGCCGCACGGTCATCCTCCAGCCAATCTCGTCCACCGGCGGCCTCAGCCCGGCCCCACCCGGTAACAACAGCAAGGAATGCGGTAATGACCGACAGTCTCGCGCCCGGCATCAAGGCAGAAATCCTCTCCGAGGCGCTGCCCTACATCCGGAAATTCCACGGCAAGACGATCGTGGTCAAGTACGGCGGCAACGCCATGACCGACGAGCGCCTCAAGCGCAGCTTCGCCCACGACGTGGTGATGCTCAAGCTAGTCGGCCTGAACCCGGTGGTGGTGCACGGCGGCGGACCGCAGATCGAGCAGGCCCTGGCACGCCTCGGCAAGAAGGGCGAGTTCGTCCAGGGCATGCGGGTGACCGACGAGGAGACCATGGCCATCGTCGAGATGGTGCTCGCCGGCCAGGTCAACAAGGAGATCGTCGAGCTGATCAATCATGCCGGCGGCAAGGCCGTCGGCCTGACCGGCCAGGACGGCAACCTCATCCGCGCCCAGAAAATGCTGATCCCCAGCAAGGAGAACCCGGGCGAGATGATCGACATCGGGATGGTCGGGCAGATCGCCTCGGTGGATCCGAGCATCATCCAGACGCTGACGCAAAGCGGCTTCGTGCCGGTGATTGCGCCGATCGGGGCGGGGGAAGAGGGGGAGACCTACAACATCAACGCGGATGTCGTAGCGGGGAAGGTGGCGGAGATCCTGCGTGCGGAGAAGCTGGTGC
>JAEZFE010000058.1 GCA_023437865.1 Pseudomonadota bacterium
GAATAACGCCAACTGCGCATGCCGAAGCCCAGATTCGACTTGTCCACCAGCATGCCCATCTTGCGGCTGAACTCGCCGTTGCCATCGGGCAGCAGGAAGACGTTCTTGGCGCCCTGGGTCTTGCCCCATTGGAACATGACGAAGGCATCGTTGACCGACAGGCAGATGACCTGATCGATGCCTAACGCCTTGAACTGGTCGTACAATTCTTCATAGCGCGGCAAGTGTGTGGTCGAGCAGGTGGGGGTGAAGGCGCCGGGCAGGGCGAACAGCACCACTTTCTTGCCGGCGAAGATGTCGGCGCTGCTCAAATCCTTCCATTCGAACGGATTGGGCCCACCCAGGGCCTCGTTGCGCACGCGGGTCTTGAAGGTGACGTCGGGCACTCGCATGGCTACACCTCGCTGTTTGCCCACGGCAACGACCGTGGGCGGTGAAAGTTCTTAGAGCAGGCCGACGCTCTTGAAGCTGGTATGGCCCTTGCGGCCGATGACCAGATGGTCGTGCAGCACGATGCTGACCCCCTTCAGCGCATCGCGCACGGCGCGCGTCATCTCGATGTCGGCCTTGGACGGCGTGGGGTCGCCGCTGGGGTGGTTGTGGACCATGATGATGGCCGAAGCATTGAGCTCCAGCGACCGCTTGACCACCTCGCGCGGGTACAGCGGCGTGTGGTCCACGGTGCCCTTCTGCTGCAATTCGTCGGCGATCAGCACGTTCTTGCGGTCGAGGAACAGCAGGCGGAACTGCTCGGTCGGCAGGCGGCCCATGGCGGCGTTGCAGTAATCAAGCAACTGGTCCCACGAGGAAATCACCGGCCTGTCGATGATTTCCAGCCGGGTCAGCCGCAGCGCCGCCTCCTGCACCACCTTGAGCACCGCTGCCGAGGCCGGGCCCAGCCCTTCGGCGCGCAACAGATGGTCGTAGGGTGCGGTGATGACCTCGGCAAAGTTGCCGTACCGCTCGATCAGTGATTTGGCGATGGGCTTGACGTCGCGGCGCGGGATCGCCGTCGCCAGCAGCAACTCCAGCACTTCGTAATCGGGCAGGGCGTCGGGATTGGCGATGAAGCGATCGCGCAATCGCTCGCGATGCCCCACGTAATGGGGCTCGCCGCTCTTGGCCTTGTCCTCCAGGCCGGGCAGGCTGGCAGTCTCAGTCACAGGCGGTCGTGGAACGCTTCCAGCCAGGCCAGCCGGCTTTCAAGCAGCGAGATGTCGTGGTCGAGCCAGTCCGACAGATGGCAAGGATCGGAATCACAGGTGGCGAAGGTGGAGCGCAAGTCGATCAGGCGGGTCAGTTCGCCCTCGACCATCTCGATCAGCAGGTCGGCTTGGGCGCGCTGCTCCTTGGCCTCCAGCAAATCGAGGAAGCGCATCTTCAGCGCGATGATCAGCTTGGACAGGTCGGTGCCGGGACGCAGCCGCGCGGTCAGCAGAGTGTGCAGCTCGCGCCGTCCGGCCTCGGTGATGGCGACACGGGCGTCGTCCTCCATGCCGGCGCCGTCCAGCGCCTCGACCAGCCCCTCATAGCGCAGCAGCTCGATAGAGGTGCCCATCAAATCCAGTTGCGGACCGGCGACCCGCGACAGGAAGTGGCGGACCGATCCGGCCAAAGCGGAATAGTGCATGGGTTCGCGGGCGATGATGCCCAACGCGCACAAACGCGCGGCTTCCTTCGGCGTCAGCGTATTGTCAGCAAACATGACGAGACCCCTAATTGCGAACCGTTCGCAACATATAATGCGGCGCGCGGTGTTCGTCCACCGGGTTCAGTATGGCAGAAGCCGCGCAGGGAGGGTAGGGGACGAAAGTCTCTCCTCCCCCCAAGGCCAAGAATGAACCTCATACCCGCCAAAGCGGGGATCCACGGTGGTGGGCGGCACCATGGATCCTTTGCGCTGCGCTTGTCCGGGATGAGGATTTTTGAGCTTACGCGTAAGCCAGCTGGAAGCGCACCGGCTTGCCGATGGGGTCGCCGACCAATTGGCCGTCCATCATCACCGGGTTGCCGCGCACGATGGTCGCCATGGGCCAGCCGGTGACCTTGGTGCCGTCGAACGGGGTCCAGCCGCAGCGGCTGACAATCCATTGGTTGGTGATGACGCGCTCAGCCTTCATGTCCACCAGGGTGAAATCCGCGTCATAGCCCAGCGCGATGCGGCCCTTGCCGGCCATATTGTAGATGCGGGCGGGGCCGGCGGAGGTCAGGTCGACGAACCGCTCCAGCGTCAGCCGCCCGGCATTCACATGGTCGAGCATCAGCGGCACCAGGGTCTGCACGCCGGTCATGCCCGAGGGCGATTGCGGATAGGGCTTGTCCTTCTCCTCGCGGGTGTGCGGCGCGTGGTCGGAGCCCAGCACGTCCACCACGCCGTTGGCGATGGCCTGCCAGAGCGCGGCCCGATGGTTCGACTCACGTATGGGCGGGTTCATCTGGGCGTAGGTGCCCAGGCGCTCGTAGCAATCGGGGGCGGTCAGCGTCAGGTGCTGGGGCGTGGTCTCGACGGTGACCAGATCCTTGTAGCCGGCGAGGAATTCCATCTCCTCGGCGGTGGTCACGTGCAGCACGTGGACGCGGCGCTTGGCGGCGGTGGCTAGGCGCACCAGGCGCTGGGTGGCGCGAAGCGCGGTCTCGGCGTCGCGCCAGACATGGTGGGCGCGGGGGTGGCCGGCTTCGTCGGCGATGTGCTTGCGTTCGATCAGCCGGTACTCATCCTCGCAATGGATGGCGACGCGGCGGAAGCCCTGGGCCAGCACCTTGGCCAAGGTCTCGTCGTCGCTGACCAGCAGGTTGCCGGTGGAGCTGCCCATGAACACCTTGATGCCGGCGCAGCCGGGAATGCGCTCCCACTCGGCCAGGTGGTCGATGTTGTCGGCTGCCGCGCCCAGGAAGAAGGCGTGGTCGGTCCAGGTGCGGCCCTCGGCGCGCTTCAGCTTGTCCTTCAGCTCGGTATCGGTGGTGGTGCCGGGCTTGGTGTTGGGC
>JAEZFE010000099.1 GCA_023437865.1 Pseudomonadota bacterium
ACGGCGCACTGTCCAAATCCACGCGGACGCCGCCCCCGTTGCCGACCAGACGCGCCGCCAGCCCGTCCACTTCATAGATGCGCAGGCCGTCGGCCCACAGGCTGCCGCGCGCCACGGCGAGGATGCCGTGCTCGTCACGCTCGATCCGCGTGATCTCGATCTCGGTCGTCACCTCCTTGTTGGTCGGCACCACCTGACCGCGATACTTCCAGCGGAAGGCCTGGTTCAGGGCGGCGCCTTCGAAGCGGGGCGAGGGCAGTCCGACATCCAGCCCGGACAGCACCATGGCGCGTTCCAGCAATTGCAGCAACGCCTCCACCCCCAGCGAGCCGGCCTGGACCGGGTCCTGGAAGAAGTGGGCCTTGAAGTACCACGCTTCCGGGTCCACCACCTGGCGGCCACGCGCCAAACCCAAGCTAGCCGCGCCGCCCTGGGGCCACCAGCCGGTGACTTCGTCCACCATCCGTAGCATTCCCTGCGCCAGCCGGGTCCGGTGGGGTTCGGAGACCGGAGCGGCGGGGGCAAGCCCACGGGCATGGTCGTCGGGCAAAGGCGGCAGGCCGTTTTGCTTCGCTAATGCCGAGGCGGCGAAGAACCCGAATGAGGTGTCGAGTTCCATCAACGGCCTGCCATCGACCGAGGCCGTGACCTTGAAGGCGATCAGCGTGATGCCGCCGGCACGGGAGAACCTCGTCAGGGTCGCCTCGGCGCGGATACGGGCGCTTTCCCGCGTGACCTCGGCCATCACCCGGGCGACATCGCCGTCCAGGTTGCGGATGGCAAGCTCGTCGTTGGATTCCAGGGCGAATCCCAAATACGACGCCAGCCAGCCGCAGGGCTGCAGCAGCACTTCCATCAGCACGCAGAACGGCATGACCGGCGCGGCATTGTCGGCGAAGTACCACGCATCGGGTTCCACATCGTATTCGACGACGATGGTGCCGCCGGCTGTCGGTTCGCCGGCGGGGCAATCGACCGAAACCACCTGCGTCATGAAGTGGTAGGGCGGGCCGGGCAGACGCGGCACGCGGCCGGCATCAAAGCGGGCGTACATGGTGCCGAAGGCCGCCGACGGGGCGCCCCAGGCGCAGGCCAGCAAGGCTTGGTAATCGCCGCGCACATCGCCGCGCGTGCCGACGATGCGGGCCGGTTCGAGGCTCTCGGGCATGGCGTGCGCGCCCTGGCCCAGCGGCCAGTCGGGCACCATCCGGACGCCGAAGGCGCGGCAATGGAACACCTTCAGGCCGTCGGCGCGGCATAGCAGGGCGGCGCGTACGATGGGCGTGGTTCCGTCCTCGATCTCCTCGATAAAGACTTCGTAGACTAGATGATGGCTGCCATCGGGGATGACCTGCCCCCGGCAGACGAAGCGGGCGGGCTCGCCGGGCACCGGCTCGAAGCGCCAGCCGTCGCGCCGGATGGCGAAGCCGCTGGCCGCCATGAACGTCGCCACCGCCTGGACCGCGCCTTCGGCCATCAGCGTGCCGGGCATGCAGGGATCGTTCTTGAAGTGGCCGGCATAGAACCACGCATCCGCCGGAACATGGCTCTCGGCGCGCAAATATCCCCGCCCCCAGGGGCCGCCCTGGGGCTCGAAGGCGGTGACGCTGTCGATCAGGCGCATGCGCCCCTCGGGGATCGCCGGTGTGCGCTGATGGGCGGCGGCCAGCTCGAATCCTTCGCCGAAGCAGGCGAAAGCCCGCCCGGATGTCCACAGGGCGAGTTGCTCCGCCGTGAAGGCGCGATGGCGCGACGGGCAGGGCAACGGGTCCAGCCGCGCCCCGTCCTTCGGCTCGTCGTCTTCCGGCGCCCACAGCACGCCGCCGGAATTGGCCAATTCCTCATCGGTGAAGAAGCCGGCCTGACCGTTGCGCACCGACAGCACCAGCCGGTCGCCGATGCGGCAATCGTAATGGAAGAAGAACAGCCCGACCTCGCCCATGCGGGCATGGCCGTCCACGTGGATGTCGTAGCGCAGGGTCTCGCCCATTCGGGGCAACCCGCCCTCGTGACAGGTCATCTCGCAGCCGAGCAGGCGGTAGACGCGCTCCCCCCGGTTGCGGAAATCGGCGCCCAGCCAGGAAATCAGCAGCAGGTCGGCCTGACCCGATTCGATGGCGATGCCGGTCGGCATGCGGCCCTGGTGCAGATACCAGGATTGGGCGGTGACGTCGGTTTCGGTGACGATGGAGCCCAGGCCCATGCTGCCCGGCTCGCTGGTGATCGACAGGACCCGGTCCACCAGCAGCAGCGGCGGCTCGGGCATGCGGACCTGGCGCGCGTAACTGTCCTGGCCTTCGAAGAGCGGCCCGAAGACGGTGGAAATCTTCCCCGAGGCCAGGACCTCCAACTGGGCCCGGTCCCACAGCGGGCCGGATGGCGCTGGCGGCGCCATAGGCTTTTCAGTGTGAGCCGTCGGCAGGACGGGCAACGAGCCGGTGGGCGGAACGCCGAAATGGCTCAGATACTGGCCGTGCAACGCCGATGCGGTCTGGATGTAGCTGGTATGCAGCGCCGCCGTTCGCGCCAGGATGCGGGCCAGGGG
>JAEZFE010000157.1 GCA_023437865.1 Pseudomonadota bacterium
ACGTCATGGAAATTTACAGAAAAATCTAAGGAGTACGGGCCGATGTTCACAGGCATCGTCACCGATCTGGGTGAAGTGCGCCGCGTTGCGCGCAACCAGGGCCAGGATGCCCGCTTCGAGATCGGCACCCATTATGACCTCTCCACCGTCGAGATCGGCGCTTCCATAGCCCACAACGGCGTGTGTCTGACGGTTGTCGAGACGGCTGGCGATTTTTACATTATCCAGGCCTCTGCCGAGACCCTCTCCAAGACCACGCTGGGCGACTGGCAGGTTGGCACCCGTGTCAATCTGGAACGGGCCTGCAAGGTGGGCGACGAGCTGGGCGGTCACATTGTCTCGGGTCACGTGGACGGAGTGGCCCGCGTGGTTACCATCACGCCCGAGAACGAATCGCTGCGCTTTACCTTCGAGGCCCCGGTCGAGCTTGCCAAGTTTGTTGCTCCCAAGGGCTCGGTCGCGCTGGACGGTGTGTCGCTGACCGTCAACGAGGTTGACGGCCGACGTTTCGGTATCAACGTCATTCCTCACACGCAGGCCGTGACCACCTTCGGTGGCTTGCGCGAAGGCGATTGCGTGAATATGGAAATAGACATGCTTGCGCGGTATGTTGCGCGCCTTCTGGAGAGGGATTAGTCCGGTGGCCGTGTCCGAGTATCATGATTACCTCTCCTCCATCGAGGAGATCATCGAGGAGGCCCGGTCGGGCCGCATGTTCATCCTGGTGGATGACGAAGACCGCGAAAATGAAGGCGATCTGGTGATCCCGGCCCAGATGGCGACGCCGGAGGCCATCAATTTCATGGCCCGTTACGGCCGCGGTCTGATCTGCCTGTCGCTCACCCGCGCTCGTTGCGAACAGCTGAACCTGCGGCCCATGAGCCCGGAGAACGGCACCCGCATGCAGACCGCCTTCACCGTCTCCATCGAGGCGAGGGAAGGGGTGACCACCGGCATCTCGGCCGCTGACCGTGCCCGTACCGTCCAGGTGGCCATCGATCCCGAGAAGGGGGCTCATGACATTGTCACACCGGGCCACGTCTTCCCGCTGATGGCGCGCGACGGTGGCGCGCTGGTGCGCGCCGGCCATACCGAGGCGGCGGTGGACATCGCCCGTCTTGCCGGGCTCAATCCCTCCGGCGTGATCTGCGAGATCATGAACGACGACGGCACCATGGCCCGCCTGCCGGATCTGGTGAAATTCGCCCAGTTTCATGGTTTGAAGATCGCCACCATCGCCGATCTGATCGCCTATCGCCGCCGCCACGACAAGATCGTGCGCCGCGAGCTGGAGGCGCCGTTCCATTCCAAGTGGGGCGGCGACTGGCGTATGGTGGTCTACGTCAACCAGGTAGCTTATGCTGAGCATATTGCCCTGGTGAAGGGCGACCTTTCCGGCGAAGGCCCAGTGATGGTGCGCGTGCATGCCGTCAACATCCTCGACGATGTGCTCGGCGACCAGGGCTCCGGCAAGGCCGGTCAACTTCATTCCGCCATGGAGATGATCAACGAGCATGGCCGTGGCGTGGTTGTACTGGTGCGCGAGCCGCGCCCGACCAGCCTATCCGACCGCTTGCGCGCCCAACTCGACAGCCGTCCGGCTCCCGTCGAGCTGCGCGATTACGGCGTGGGTGCCCAGATTCTCCTGGACCTTGGCATCGACGAGATGATCCTGCTGTCCAACACCAAAAAAACCATCATCGGCCTCGAGGGCTTCGGCCTCGAAGTGGTCGAGCAGCGGCCCATCCCGGCCGCCTGACCGCGAAAGGACACCCTAATGAGCGACACCCGCGTCCTGATCATCGAGGCGCGTTTCTACGACCATCTCGCCGATATGCTGCTGGCGGGCGCCGCCGGGGATTTTGAGAAGGCTGGTGTGGCGTGGGACAAAGTCACCATTCCCGGCGTGCTGGAGTTACCTACCGCGCTTGAAATGTACGCTACCGCCCAGGCAATGGGCGTAAGCGACGTCCGTTATGACGGCTTTGTCGTGCTTGGGACCGCCATCCGTGGCGAGTCCGATCACTACCATCACGTCTCGACGGCGTGCGTCAATGGCTGCTCGGAGGTGGCTACCCGCCACCGCCTGGCCCTGGGCAGCGGCGTGCTGACCGTCCACAATGAAGCACAGGCACTCAACCGCGCCGATCCCGCCCGCAAGAATCTTGGCGGCCAAGCCGCTCGCGCCTGCCTTCGCATGCTTGAGATCAAGCGCGCCCTTAAACTCTCCCGGTAAGCAGGACCCAATTGCGTAAGCCCAATCCCAACGCTACCCGCCGTTCCGCCGCCCGCCTTGCTGCGGTGCAGGCGCTCTATTCCATGGAGATCACTGGCGTTACCGCCGAGCAGGCCATTGACGAGTTCCGCCAGCGTGAAGCCGATGAGTCCCAAAGCAAACTGGCCGAGCCCGACGGTGAGTTGGTAACCCTTCTGGTCCGCGGCGCCACCGCTCAGGGCGAGTTGTTGGACGAGATGATTGGTAAGGCCCTGTCCCGCGATTGGACGGTGGACCGTCTGGAATCAGTACTGCGCGCAATCCTCCGCGCTGGTACCTTCGAGATCAAGGCGCGGCCGCAGACCCCAGCGCGTGTTATCATTTCCGAATTCGTCGATGTGGCGCACGCCTTTTACTCGGGCCCTGAACCCAAATTGGTCAATGCGGTGATGGACAAGGTAGCCCGTGTGCTGCGGGCCGAGGAGTTCGAGGGGGGCACGCCGTCGGCGTCGTGATCAGAACGTGAGCGGCGCCCCCGACGAGTTCCAGGTTATCGCCGAATTGTTCGCCCCGCTAGCCGCTGGCTACCCGGGCGCGCTCGGCTTGACCGATGACGCCGCTCTGCTTCCGGCTGACCCCGACCACGAGGTTGTGGTCACCGTGGATGCCATGGTCGCTGGAGTCCATTTCCTGCCTGAAGACCCGGCGGATCTTGTCGCCCGCAAGCTGATCCGCTGCAATCTTTCCGACTTGGCGGCGAAGGGGGCGACCCCTTTTGCCGTATTGCTGGCTGCAGCTTTCCCGCGTGGCACCAGCCTCGATTGGCTAAGGGCATTCGCCGGAGGACTGGCCCAGGATCTGAGCCAGTTCGGCGTCGCGTTGATCGGTGGCGACACCGTCTCCACGCCGGGGCCGCTGACGCTGTCGCTTACTGCCATGGGAAAGGTGAAGCCGGGGGGCGCCATCCTACGCTCGGGAGCAAAGGCGGGCGACATGATCTGGGTTAGCGGCTCCATCGGCGACGGGGCGCTCGGGCTCAAGGCGGTGCTTGGGCAATTGTCGTTGTCCGTGGAGCATACGGATTATTTGGCTGATCGCTATCGCCTTCCGCGTCCGCGGGTGGGGCTGAACTTGTCCGGTCTCGCAAGCGCCAGCATGGATATCTCTGATGGCCTAGTCCAAGACCTGGGCCATCTCTGTCGGGCCTCCGGTCTGGCCGCTACTATCGAAATTTCCATGGTTCCACTGTCCCCAGCGGCAGCGGCGGCGATCGCCCAAGACCAATCGCTTCTTGCCACAGTGCTGACGGGCGGCGATGATTATGAGCTGCTGTTCACCGCCTCGCCAGCGGCGTCCCACGCTCTGCTCGGCGTAGCCTCTCGGACCGGGGTTAACCTCACGGCCATTGGGGTCATGGCGGAGGGGCAGGGAGTGAGCGTGCTGGACCAGCACGGGCAATCTCTGTCCTTCACAGTCGGGGGATGGCGGCACTTCAACGCGGAAGGATTGGGGGCCGACGCGTGATTCGTTTGATTTTCATGGTGATAGCCTTGCTGATGATGGTGGGTGCCATCATTGGCGGCCTCTATTTTTGGGGCGTCGATCCGCTTGCGAAATTTAACGTCCTTGTGGGCAATGCCCCAGCTCCGATCGACAAGGCCGAGAGCAAGCCACCTGCGCCACCCAGCTACGTGGAATTCGGTCTGCTCATTGTTCCAGTGGTGCAGGATCGCGAGGTGAAGAAGCAGGCTGAGATGATCCTGCGACTACAGGTTGCTGCTGACAAGAAAGAGTTGGTGGCGCAGAACTTGCCGCGCCTGCAGAATGCCTTCCTTTCGGATATGATGGCATATCTACCTTATCAGCTGCGTAATTCGCCGAAGCTGGACGAGGCGGCGGCGGGCCGCCGCGTGTCGGCCGGTTGGGTGGAGGTGTTGGGCGCCGGGCTGG
>JAEZFE010000168.1 GCA_023437865.1 Pseudomonadota bacterium
GCGGCAAGCCGGCCGTGCCGTCCGCGCCGTTGCCGCGCGACCCGGCGGCCGAGCGTCTGGCCGACGGCTTGCTGCCGCCCGGCTCCACCTATGTGGGGTTCGCGCCGGGTGCCGGTGGCAAGCATAAGTGCTGGCCCCTGGCGCGCTATCTGGAATTGGCCGGACTGCATGCCTCGGAAGGGCGGGTGCCGGTGTTCCTGCTTGGCCCGGCGGAAGCAGGCTGGGTGGCCGAGGTGCGGGCGGCTGTGCCCAATGCGGTGCTGCCGCTGCAAGGCGTGGACAGCGCGCCGCCCATGCTGACCATCGCCCTGGCCCGCCGGCTGGCTGCCGCCGTCGCCAATGATTCGGGCACGGGCCATATGCTGGCGGCCGCCGACGTGCCGCTGGTCTCGCTGTTCGGCCCCACTCCGCCAGAGAAATTTGCCCCCGCCGCCCGATCTCTCACCATCGTGCGCGCCCAGGATTTCGGTTCGGCCGCCATGGAGGCGATCCCCTTCGGCGCGGTGGCCGGCGCCCTGGCCGAAGCCTTGGCAAAGAGCAGGCAAAGCACGCAGCCGGCTTTGCTTTGACCCCTGGTTCTTCTACCGCTAACATGGCCGACCGCTTATTATGTTAGTTAGGGGCTTAGGGTCGATGAACATCAAGGATCATATTCGCGGAATTCCCGATTTTCCCAAGCCGGGCATTCTGTTTTATGACATCTCGACCCTGCTGGCTCATCCCGACGCGTGGCAGGTCGCCATGGGCCGGCTGGCCCGTGAAGTGCGCAAGTTCAATCCCGATATCGTTGCCGGCATCGAATCGCGCGGCTTCCTGGTTGCCGCTCCGTTGGCGCTGAAGCTGGGCTGCGGCTTCGTCATGCTGCGCAAGAAGGGCAAGCTGCCGGGCAAGACCATCCGCCACGATTACGCCCTGGAATACGGCACCGATTCCATCGAGATCCAGGAAGACGCCATCCAGCCCGGCCAGCGTGTGGTGGTGCTCGACGATCTGCTCGCCACCGGCGGCACCATGACGGCGGGCGTCGAATTGCTGCGCAAGGTTGGCGGCGAGGTCACCGGCGCCGCCGCGCTGATCGAGCTGACCTTCCTGCCTGGCCGCCAACGGCTTGAGGCGATGAACGTTCCGGTCACCAGCCTGGTGTCCTACGACGACTAACTGCTGGGGATAATGGGCAGATTGGCTGGCCGGGGAGGGCTGGCCAGGGGGAGAGGACCGCGCTCACCATGGACTTCGCGCTGCAGGCGGCGCTATTGGGGGCGGTAATGGGCTCGGCCATGCTGGCCGTGTCCACTATCTATGGCTGGACCTTGCCCTCGTCCCCGCCCGCCTATGGCTGGTGGGCAGCCGCGTTTGTGCTGGAAACCGCTTCCAAAGGGGTGCTGCTGGGTAACGGCTCCCCCCTTCTGGTGGAGCTGTCCGACCTCATCCACGGTCTGTCCGCCGGCTTGTCGCTGTGCGGCGCCATCTCGTTCAAGGGCTGGCGCGTCTCGCCCTTCCTGATGCTGGGGGGGCTGATTGCCGCCGGCGGTTGGGCGGCGGTGGTCCATATGGTGCGCGTGCCGTTCGGCCTGTCGCAATTGCCGCTGTTCGGCATCGGCGGCGTGCCGCTGCTGCTGGGCGCCTGGGCCTTCCTAAGCAAGGGGAACGGCAGCGTCCACCGCCTCGCCGCCTTGTCCTTCGCCGCGTCCGGCGTGCATCAATTGGCGGCGCCGCTGCTCCACGCCCATCCCGTTCCGGCGACGTGGAGCTTCATCATTGCCCAGTTCCTTGCCATGGTCATGGCAGTGGCGCTGCTGCTGGTGGTTCTGCGCCGCCAGCAGGCCTTGGCCGAGAGCGAAGGGCAGCGCGCCAACCTGCTGCAAAGCCGGCTGGTGGACGCGCTGGGCAGCGTGCAGGACGCGGTGGCGCTGTTTGACGGTCACGACCGCCTGATCACCTGCAATTCCCGTTACCGCGAGTTCCTGGCGCCGGCGGCGCGCTTCATCCAGCCGGGCCGCTCGTTCGAGGAGATCCTGCGGGCGGAGGCGCGCGAGGGTGTCGTGCCCGAGGCGGCCGGGCAGGAGGCCGATTGGGTTGCCGGTATGCTGGCCGACCACCTGAACGCGGACGGCGCCGCGCGCGAGTTCCAGCTGTTCGACGGCCGCTGGATCGCCATCAGCGTTTACCGAACTGCTGATCGCGGCCATCTGCGCATCCTGCGCGACATCACCAACCGCAAGCAGGCCGAGGCCTCGCTGCAGGAAGGCGTGGCCTGGCTGCGCGGCATCATGGACACGGTGGTCGACGGCATCATCACCATCGACGACACCGCCACCGTGCTGTCCTTCAACCCCGCCGCCGAGCGCATTTTCGGCTATGGGGCGGACGAGGTGGTGGGGCGCAATATCAAGATGCTGATGCCGGAACCCTTCCACTCGCAGCACGACGGTTTTGTGCGTCGCTATGTGGAAACCGGCGAGGCGCGGGTGGTCGGCATCGGCCGTCAGGTGCGTGGCCAGCGCAAGGATGGCAGCACCTTCCCGCTGGACCTGGCGGTCACCCAGATGCGCCAGGGCGATCTGGTCACCTTCATCGGCGTGGTGCGCGACATCACCGACCGCAAGCGCGTCGAGGACGCCCTGGTGGAAAGTGAGCAGCGTTTCCGCGATTTGGCCGAGTCCGCGTCCGACTGGTTCTGGGAAGTGGATGCCGATCTGGTGCTGACCTTTGTGTCGGGCCGTGTGCGAGAGGTCCTGGGTGTTGGTCCGTCCTATCTGATCGGGCGCCCTTTCGCGGAATTCGCCGGCGACGTTCCAGCGCGGGATTGGGCCGCCCAGCTTGAACTGATGCGCGGCCACAAGCCGTTCCGCGGCTTCGTCTCGGCCCAGCGTGCGCCGTCGGGCGAGATCAAATACGTCGAGATGGCGGGCCGTCCGGCCTTTGACGCCGATGGGGTGTTCTGCGGCTATCGCGGCACCGCCGCCGATATCACCCCGCTCAAGCGCCACGAACGCGAGTTGGCGGCCCAATCGGCCCTGCGCCAGGCCATCATCGACAATATGGGCCAGGGGGTGGCGGTGTTCGAGGGTGCAGAGGTTCTGGTGGCGCTCAACCGCCAGGCCCGCATCCTGCTCGACCTGCCCGAGGACAGCTTCGAACCCGTCCACGCCACGCTGGAGGCGGTTCTGCTGCATCTTGCCATTCAGGGCGAGTTCGGGCGGGGCAGCGCCTTGGCCAAGGCCACGCGCCGGGTCACC